>WAPO01000026.1 GCA_015520705.1 Thermococcus sp.
ATGAAGCTGGCAGAGGGCCGGTTATAGGGCCGCTGGTTATCGCTGCTGTCGTGGTTGATGAGGGAAACATCCAAAAACTTGAAAATCTCGGGGTTAAGGACTCCAAAAAGCTGAGCCCGGGAAGGAGGGAAAGCCTGTTTAATGAGATAATCAACGTTTTAGATGATTATGTAATTATTGAATTATGGCCGAAGGAGATAGACGGCAGAGGAGGCACGATGAACGAGTTCGAGGTCGAGAACTTCGTTAAGGCCCTGAACTCCCTTAAAGTCAAGCCCGATGTCCTCTACATAGACGCCGCGGATGTTAAGGAAGAGAGGTTCGGAGAGCTGATCAGGGAAAAGCTGGACTTCTCCCCTGAAATAGTGGCAGAGCACAGGGCTGATGATAAGTATCTTCCTGTTTCAGCGGCCTCGATTCTCGCTAAGGTTACGAGAGACAGAGCTGTGGAGAAGCTCAAGGAAGTTTATGGGGAAATCGGCTCCGGATATCCAAGCGACCCCAGAACGCGGGCCTTTCTCGAAGACTACTACAGGAAGCACGGCTCTTTTCCTCCAATAGTCAGAAAGAGCTGGAAAACGCTGAAGAAAATAGAGGAGAAGCTAAAACCGGAGCAGCTCACACTCAGCGATTTCCTGAAAAAGTGAGCCTTTGGATTTTTCTTTTCATCCAGCTGAAGCTTCTCCTGATGAGATTCCAGTAAATCCTGAGGGATTCCCTGAAGTAGTCCCACTTTATGATGTCGTAGAGCACCACACCCATCACAACGGCAGCTTCCGGAACCAGTGCTGTCGCATAAAAGCTGAACTGGGTTGTTCCTCCAAGGGCATACTGGAGGGCAAACATACCTATCGTGCTCCAGAAGACCGCCAGAGGCATCCATGCGTTTCTGCGCTTCAGAGCTATGTAGGGAATGGCAAATATGAAGACTATCATTGCAGAAAGGAGGAAGGGGTCTGTCTCAGCGAAGACATTGGGATTGAAGTGAAAGGGAAACGGGTGCAGATCAACAAACCACTCCCAAAAGGGCGATGTGTTCGGATTGGGTCCCTTATAGCTGAGGTGCCATCTGAAGCTTCCTAAGAAATACGTCAGCCAGAGGTCGAATCCAAGGGCTTTAATGGCAGGGAGCTCAGGAACCAGAAAGCCGAGTCCAGGAAGTATCAGACCAGATATAAAAAATCGCTTGAAGCCCCTTCTTTCTTTCAAAAGCTTAATGAAGAGCACAGGATAACCAAAGCCCCCATTAAGCTTTGCAGCTCCTGCAAGCCCAACTGCAAGGCCTGAGGAGTAATCTCTATCAGAGACGAGGAGATATACGAAGAGAGCAACGAAGAGGGCGACGTATATATCGAGCATTGCAGCCACCGATGTTGCCATCAGCGTTGGGTCAACAGCCGAGAAAAGCAGGGCAATTAGAGAAGCGAGATAGCTCTTTGTTAGCTTGTATGCCGTCAGTGCCACGAGGATGTTGATTATGGCGAGCGCCACCACTCCGGGCAGCCTCCACCAGAAGGGGTCATCATGCACCATCATGCCGAGCATTATGAAGTCCTTCCCCAGAAAGGGATGCTCCGTGTTCAGGTAGTTCTGAATGTTGTCCTTGTCCGGATATCTGAAGCCTGTTACAACTTCAACTTCTGAATATTTGGAGCTGACGGCTTTTATAAAGGGCTCCAGGTTCTTTCTTGGAATTTCGAAATATACTGCCGGGAAATTTTCATAGTTTATGAAAAGAGTATAGTTATACCTGTTGGCAACCTCCAGCACACCGAGCTGGTTCTCATTTTTGTCCCCATCGTTTGGGAAGATTATATTAACTCCCTCAGCATTGCTTGTCCGGTTGACGTAGTGGACGCTTATCCCAAGCCTGTGGAGGATGTTGCGGGAGGCAGGGACATACCAGACCTCATCGCCTATGTAATCGTGCAACTTTGAGCTGGATGCGGTTTTATATGAGTAGTAGAATGATCCTCCTACCATCAGAATTACCAGCACGATGTAAATGACCTTCTTCCAGTTCATATTTTATCCCCACGCCAGTCTACCCGGCATTCTTTAAATTCTTTCGCATAAGGTATTTAAAATGAGTGCAGAAATGTGTGGCGGTGGAAACATGGAGGATTACATAAAGCTAACCGTCGAGATGATAAGGAGAGGATATGACGAGAAAAAGATACGCTCCAAGCTTCCGCGGGAGATGGCTGATGAGATTATCGAGATAGCGAGGGCCAGAATCAGAGCTAAGGATAAGTTCTCACGCAGCGACCTCTGGATGGATATGGAAGGTCTCAGGTATGCAACCCATGAAATTGTTGCTCAATACCGGGCGGAGAGGGTTAAGCCGGAGAGCATAGCTGATGTCTCCTGCGGAATCGGCATCCAGCTGATTTTCTTTGCCAGATATGCAAGCGAGGCCTACGGGGTGGATATAGACAGAAGAAAGCTCTTCTACGCGGAGAAAAACGCGGAGAAATATGGCGTTCGTGAGAAGATAAGATTCATCCACGGTGACAGCTTAAGTCCCGAGATAGTCGAGCAGATAAACGCGGATGTCATATTCTCTGATCCAGCGAGACCGCCCCAGATGCCCGAACGCCGTCTGGAAGACCTCCTTCCGAGCCCCCTGCAGGTGTATGAGGCATACAGGCATAAAACCGATGCGTTTATATTCGACCTCCCGCCCCAGATAAGGCGCGAGAAAATTCCATGGAAGGGGGAGTTTGAGTATATAGACCTATTCGGTGCCCTGAACAGGCTCACCTTCTATTTTGAGCCGCTGGCGAAGGCCGAGAGGAGCGCAGTCCTCCTGCCGCAGGGGGTAAGGCTTGAAAGTGATCCCTCTCTGGAGGATATAGTCCAGTGGAGCCGGCCTCTGGAGTATCTCTATGAAATCCCGCAGGCTGTGGACTATGCTGATCTCATAAACGAGCTGTTCCACAGGGTCAGCGGCACGCTATACATGCTCCTGAGGGAGAAGAGGCGTGTTCTGGCAACGAGCAGTGAAGAGCTGAGGAGCGAATACTTCAAGAGGGCATACATCATCACAGGAACCACGAAGTTTCATCCCGTCAGGATAAACGATTTCCTGAGGAAAAACGGCTACGGAAGGGCCACCCTCCGCGTGTCTATTCCCGACAGTGCATACTGGAGCTTCAGGAGAAGGATTGAAAGCGGTCTTAAGGGAGAGAAGAGGGCATTCGTTTTCCAGTACAGGGATATGGCCATAATAGCCGAGGCTTTATAGCTCCTCGATTTTAGCGTTTCTTATCCTTTTAGAGCCTATTCTCAGGCTCTTAAAGTATTCTATGTGTTCCCCGGGGAGGAAATCCTCCAGACTGAGGGGACGCAGCCTTTTCCTCCTCGGTTTATGATTGCCCTTTGATTTCATGCTGATTTTATTATCTTTCAGGAACTCATCGAGTTTCCTGTCCATTGATGCACCCATTAAGCATGAATGAGTATGGTTATATAGCTTTTTCTCCTGAGAAAATGTGCTGAACCTTTTCCGGAGAAAAGAACATTTCTGAAAAAGCCGTTAATTCTCCCCGGAAATCGTTTAAGAGAAATGCTTTTAACTGGACGTCCTTATCTAATCAAAGAGTAACTGAAAAGGGGATGGCCATGTGCGGGATAATCGGCTACATTGGTGATAGGAAGGCCTGTGATGTTATTGTCAGCGGATTGAAAAGGCTCGAATATAGGGGTTATGATTCTGTTGGGGTTGTCACCGAGAATGGAGGGACGCTGCACATCAGGAAGGGTGCAGGCAAGATAGGGGAGCTTGAGAAGAAGCTCGGACTTTCGGAGCTGCCTGGAACTAGGGGAATCGGCCACACGAGGTGGGCGACGCACGGCATTCCGGATGACACGAACGCACATCCTCATACGGACTGCACAGGGAGAATAGCACTCGTCCACAACGGAATCATCGAGAACTACCTTGAACTGAAGGAGGAGCTCCTGAAAAGAGGCCATATATTCAAAAGCGACACAGATACGGAGGTAATAGCACACCTCATTGAGGAGGAGCTCAAAACTGCGGCAAACTTTGAGGAAGCCCTCAGAAGAGCTCTGAACAGGCTGAAGGGTTCGTTTGCCCTTGGGATAATATACTCCGGAGACGGGGAGCATCTATACTTCGTCAGAAATGAGAGCCCCCTCGTTCTGGGCATAGGGAAGGGCGAGATGTTTGCGGCGAGCGACGTTCCGGCTTTTCTGCCCTACACGAACAGGGCGGTTTTCATAGACGATGGCGAATACGTCATTCTCTCCAAGGAGGGATACATCGTTAAAGATTTCAGAACTGGAGAGGTTAGAGAGAAAGATGTTCACACGATTGAGTGGAGCCTTAAGATGGCCGAAAAGCAGGGATATCCCCACTTTATGCTGAAGGAGATACACGAACAGCCGAAGGCCGTGAAAGAGGCCATCTATGGAAATGCGGAAGGCATAGCAGATATTGCGGAAGAGATAGCCGGCTATGATAAGATATTCATAGTGGCAATGGGGACATCCTATCATGCGGCAATCGCGGGCAAATACCTCTTCCAGAGGCTGGCCAGAAAAGTTCCGGTTGTTGAGGAGGCCAGCGAGTTCAGATACGAAGCTGAAGGACTCCTCGATGAGAACACGCTCGTTATCGCCATAACCCAGAGCGGCGAAACCGCCGACACGCTTGCGGCAATCAAGCTTGCAAAGAGGAACGGTGCAAAGACACTCAGCATAGTAAATGTGGTCGGGAGCATGGCCACGAGGATAAGCGATCTGGTTCTGTACACCCACGCCGGCCCTGAAATAGGTGTGGCCGCAACCAAAACATACACCACCCAGCTGACGGTTCTGGCGATGCTCGCCATAGCTCTGGCAAGGCACCTCGGAACAGCCGATGAGCAGCTGCTGAATGCTCTGGAAAAAAGACTCTACGAGCTTCCAGACCTGATTGCCGAGGCGCTGAAGCACGAGGAAAACCTTAAGGAGCTCGCAGAAGCGCTCAGAGACAGGAAAGATTTCTTCTACATAGGAAGGGGGATAAGCGTTGCAACGGCACTTGAAGGTGCTCTCAAGCTCAAGGAGATCAGCTACATCCATGCGGAAGGGCTCTCTGCCGGAGAGCTGAAGCACGGCCCTCTTGCACTCATCGAGGACAGCGTCCCTGTTGTGGCGGTGGCACCCTCCGGAAGAACATTCGACAAGATTGTCTCCAACATAGAGGAGGCCAAGGCCAGAAAAGGATTTATAATAAGTCTCGGAGATAATGATGAGCTCATGAAGATAAGCGATGTGTTCATCAGAATGCCTGAGGTTGATGAGCTGCTCAGCCCCATACTGTATGTGGTTCCCCTTCAGCTGCTTGCCTACCATTTAGCTGTCCTCAGGGGCAACGATCCGGACAAGCCGAGGAATCTTGCTAAATCCGTTACCGTTGAATGAGGTGATTTGAATGGTAAAAACAAAGGTTAAAGAGAAGAAAAAGAAGAAAGAGAAGGACGAGGAAATACACATACCCTTCAATTATCAGAAGTTCAAAATGTATGGCTTTCCTCTTCTCGTTCTTTTGGTGGCCTTTATAGGCTACAGGATAAGAATGCACACCGCCCAGCTCAAGTATTTTGTCGACCCTGATACCTTCTACCACTACGAGATTTACCGTCTGGCAGTGCATGAGTGGATTCCAAAGTATTTTGCCTATGCAGAACCTCCGGCCGGCATAAAGGTTACGGGCTCCCTCGGACTCTACATGATACCGGCAGCCTTCTACAAAATCTTTGCAGTCTTTGGAGTTACGGAGCTTGGGTTCTACAGGATGTGGCCTGCTCTGGTGGGTTTCCTAACAATCATTGCAGCATACTTCCTCGGCAGAAAGCTCCACTCAGATTGGGCAGGACTCTGGGCAGCTTTGATAATGATGTTCTCCTATGCAAACTTCACAAAGACCATGTCGGGAAACGGGAGAGGTGAGGGCCCATTCATGATGTTTTTCTTCTATACCGTGCTCTTCATGACAATGTATCTCGATGAAAAGAGCTTAAACTGGAAGAAGATTCTCTGGGGGGCATTGTTCGTTCTGACAGGCTTGGCCTTCACCAGCGTCTGGAATGGAAGCCAGTTCGGTATAGGAATACTGCTGGTATTTATGGCTGTGAATGCAATTATCCTCTTCACATGGGGCAGAATTGAAGAGCTCAAAATCTTTGTCAGAGACTTCTACCCTGCATTTTTCCTGATTCTAATTATAAGCCTCGGACTCAGCTACAGCGGGATAGTAGGCATCAGAAACTTCCTGATATTCGCGCTTCAGGGCTTTGCAGCAGTGGCTGTGCTGACAGCGGTGATGCTCTACGGCGGGAGGCTGAAGCTCAACTATTCAGACAAAAAGCACAGGTTTGCTGTTGTGGTCGCCGTCGGCATACTGGGCTTCCTCGGCGCATATCTCTACTTCGGCCCGGATCTGTGGAAGTTCATGGGAGGAGCATACCAGTCAAATCCCCTATACCAGACCGTCGCAGAGCTCGCAAAGACGAGCTGGAAAGACATCAAAATATACTACAGCATCAAGACGAATGATGCCCTGATCTTCTTCCTGTCTATCGTCGGGTTCTTCCTGGTTCTGCTGAGGTTCGCGCGCAAGCTGATGCAGGGGGACATAACGGGCTACAAGGAGGTTTTCCTCGTCACCTACTACATAGCTTCCATGTATCTCCTCGCGATGGCGGTCAGGTTCATATTCCAGGCTTCAGGTTCGATAATACTCTTTGCGGGAATCTTCATCGGAGAGCTCTTCATTTTCGTGGAGAAGATGAAGGATACGCCCACGACAAAGGCGATGTATTCAATCCTCCTCATACTCCTCTTCATACCCATTCCGCTCGTCGGGGCACAGCATATGAACGATCTGGCAGCATACTATTCAAAAGGCGAACAGGTGCCCCCATCATGGCAGAACACCCTTGACTGGCTCAAGAAGAATTCTAACCCTCTTGACAGCGCCACCTCGTGGTGGGACTACGGCTACTGGATTGAGTCGAGCCTCCTGAGCCACAGAAGAGCCTCAACAGACGGCGGTCATGCATACGACAGGAGGTATATTGTCGCAGACTTCCTATCACACTACGGAAACCGCAGTGAGGTGGACTTTGAGGCATGGGAGCTGAACTACTTCATAGTCTGGCAGCAGGACATCTATAAGTTCAACGCCATAAGCTACCTAGGAGGAGCCATCAATTATGGAGAATACAGGAACACTCCCATGTTCCAGCCGATTCCTCTAACAGCGATTCACCGCGACAACCAGACAGGAAAATACTACATCTCGACCCGGCAGGGTTCCTACCAGCCTCTAATGACAATTGACCTGAGGTCTGGCAGGATTGTTCAGGGCGGCGGTAACATACCCTATGTCCTCTACATCTTCCAGAACTACGGTCTTCTGGCCTATAAAAACGTTGCCTTCAGCAACTTCGTAAGGTTGGCATTCCACCTCCCGTTCTCCTTTGAGAAGTGGGACGCCCAGAAGCTATTCGCCAACTTCAAGCTGGTTCACAATGCCGGCGATGTGGCGACATACAAGTTCAGGCCCTTTGCTGTCTATATGATCCAGACTCTGGAAAACGGCACATGGAAAATCATCTACACCTCACTTGGAGGCGGAAAGCTCCCTGTCGGAAATCACCGGTTCAAGCTCTATATTTCGGCCTTTGGAAGGGACATAAAAGACGCCAGTCTAATTTTTGAGGCATACAATGGGACAAAGCTCGTTGAGAAAAAAACCATAGCGGAGAACCTAAACATGAATCACCTCCACGAACAGCCGCTGGAGTTCAACCTGACAGTTCCAAATGCGAAAAAATACAGGTTCGTTCTGATTCAGGATGGACCCGTTGGGGTCATCGACGGAAAGGTTAAGGTCAACGGAAAGGTTGTGAATCCTACATACGTGCTGGGAGAAGGGAAGAGCGGGACGCTTCAACTCACCGCAGCGTTCAGAAAGGACTACACTGCTGATCTGTATCTCAGGGCCAGCATGATTTATTACGTAACCCCAAACGGCAAGGACATCTATAAGGACAAATTCCAGCTTGAGCCTCATATGGACATAGTTAGCTACATCCCTGTTAGGAAAGACCTGAACGTGAAAGCCGGGGACAACAAGATAACCGCACACGTGAGCGTTCCTGAAAACGTGTTTGACAGCTACATCCAGAAGCTCTACAGCAAATACGGAAAGGACAAGGTCGTTGTTGTCAGAAAACGTATTGAGCCCATCTTCATCGCAAAGAAGGAATACGTGGTGTGGGAGGGTTAATCCCTCACTATTTTCAAATCGTCGAGCTTCTTTTTCTTTACGGTTTTTACAATTCCAATCTCAACATTGTTTGGAGGCTTCAGAATGATCGCCTCAACTTCCGAAAATCCCAGTTTTTTAAGCGCAAAAGCCCTGTGGTGGCCGTCTATCACGTAGTAACTCCCGCCAAATTCAATAACAATTACAGGGGCATCATAGCCATGCTTTATCTCCTGAAGAACAACAAGAAGTTTGGCTTCGCTGAGTTCTTCCTGTGTAGGTATAAGATTCTCCAGAGGGATGTATCCGCTGCTAATCTCAAATCTAGAACCATGGATAATCTCATACTCTTTTTTAATTTTCTCCGCCCTCTTTAGCACCTCTTCCCGGCTTATCAGGCAGATTTCTTCCCTCACATTTTCACACCCCTAACAGCAACAAAAGCGGCCAGCTTCCTGCAGCTCCTGTGGAATTTTCTGTCCACCTTTTCAGCCAGACCCAGAAAAGGCCAGAAGGAGGGGAAGAATATAACCCCCGCACTCTGCACCCCAGCGAAACCGGAAGCTTTAAGGAGCTCCTCAAGCTCTTCCGGAGTGTAGAACCTCGCATACCTGTATGCCGTCTCAACGAACAAACTTTTGATGCGCTTGAAGATAAACCACAGACTATTGCCGTTCATTGTCCCAATAACGACCTCCCCGCCGGGCTTTAATACCCTGTGAATCTCACTCACGACCTTTTCAGGCTCATGTATGAACTCAAACATGGTGACGCTCAGAACAACGTCAAAGCTTTCATCCGGGAATGGAAGCTGGTATGCATCTCCATGAACAAAGCTAACCTGTGGAAGCTTTTTTCTTGCAATCTCAAGCATCTTCTCACTCGCATCGAGGCCAACAACATCAAAACCCCTCCTGTAAAGCTCCGCGGTATAGTTGCCAGTTCCACATCCCAGATCCAGTGCCTTCCCTCCTCTGCTCCGAAGCATGGAGAATACAAGCCATTTCTCGGTTCTGTCAACATATCTGCCTGTTCCCGTCTCATACCACCGGTCATAACGGCTGGCTATTTTATTGAAGTACTCAGCCACCTCAGACACCAAGCTTGCTCTCTATAGTGAGCTTTTTGTCCGTCCGGTCGTCTATTCTGAGGCTGATGACAACCCTCTCCGCTCCGGCTTTAAAAATCGCCTCATGGCATTTCTTTACGAGCTGGAGTATATCATCCAGTTCCCCCTCCACGATCGTGCCCATGGCACATACCTGATACTTAAGGCCGCTTTTTTTAATCTCTTCAATGACCGGCTCCAGATATCTACCGACGCTCGGACTTCCGGTTCCTAGGGGAAAGAGGCACAGTTCAGCAACCGGCATTGCCGCCACCTGCAGGGGGGAATATATGCACCACGTCCTCATCTCTGAGCTCTGTCTCCAGGCCGTTGAGATGGAGGATGTTGTGACCATTCACGAGTATCATGCCATCTATCTCCTTCCTGCCCCTCTCCAGCAGTTCTTTTTTTATCTGCGGGCTGTATTTCTCGGACAGGTAATCAATTAGCTCTCCCACGTTTTTAACTCCATGAACCTCAATCTCCTTTTTACCCACAATCTCTCTGAATGTAGCGTAGAACTTAACCTTCATCCTACACACCAAGTTCAGTTTCTCATGATTATTCATAAGTTTTCCTCTTCCTCTCCCTGTTATGTATGTAGTCCAGAAGGGGCCTTATACGCTCCCATACCTCGGATATGCCCCCGTGCCCGTCTATCTTCACATAAATTCCCTGCTTCTTGTAAAATTTGATTATAGGGCTCATGTTGTTAATGTAGATGTCATACCTCTTCTCAGCGACTTCAGGTCTGTCATCCTCCCTCTGGATGAGTGTGCCGCCGCAGATGTCGCATTTTCCTTCAATCTTCGGTGGATTGTATTTAACGTGATAAACAGCACCGCAGCTGGAACATATCCTCCTGCCGGATATTCTCTGCACGCTTTCATTCTTTGTTATGTAGATGTCAATTGCCGCATCTATCTTTATGCCGTGGTCATAGAGGTAGTTCTCCAGTGCCAGAACCTGCTCTGCCGTCCTCGGATAACCATCAATAATGAAATTCAGCCGGATTCTCCTGAGTTTGGATAGAACGAGGGTGTTTATCACTGTGTCAGGAAGCAGATCGCCCTTCTCTATAAATTTCTTCATCTCCAGACCGAGTGCGCTTCCCTTCCATATCTCCTCACGGATTATGTCTCCAGAGGCAATGTATGTCAGGGTGTATCTCTTCATAATTGTCCTTGAGTGGGTTGATTTCCCGCTCCCCGGAGGTCCGAATAGAAGGATATTCATTTTTTCACCGGTAGGAATTTATATTTTCATGCTAAAATACTTTTGGTGATGCCCATGGAGCTGAGGAGCGGTTATGTTAGGGCATCCGGCTATGCGAACAAGATCAGGAAGGTTCTGTTTGCCATCACCCGCGGGAGAGCTGAACCCGAGGAAGTTGTCAGAGCCGCCGCCGAGCTCAACCAGTATCTTTTTGGGAAGTTTCAGGAGCTGGGCGTGAGGAAGGAGGACGTTGTCAGAATCTCCATAGGGTTCTCTATCGATGGAGGGAAAATCATATGGGATTACGACAGCCTCAAAATAGAGGTGTACAGAAGGGAAGAGGAGAAAAATCTCGCTCAGGCAATGGAAGAAGTGGAGGAGAGAGAAAAAGCACTGGATGAGGCAATAAAGGAGCTTGAAAATCTGGCAGAGAGGCTCAGAGCTCTGAGCGATGAGATTTCAGAGAAGGTTGAGAAGTTAAAACAGGAACACAGCGGGTTGAAGCTCCAGGTAGAAAGGTGATCTGCAAACTGTTTTTACATTTTTTGCCTAAAAAGTAAGAGAAAATCAGTCAAGGGCTGCGAGAAGTTTCTCCATGAACATCTTCTCTGGGTAAGCTCCTTCAAATTCAACCCTGTCTTCCCCATCCACCTGAATGACTATCTTCGGCACGGCCATGACCCTGTATCTGTCAGCCCATTCAGGATACTCAATGGCCTCGACCATATCGCCCAGGATTCTGTCCTTGCCTGCGAGCGCGTTCTCAATTGCAAACTTGTGGGCCATCCTGACGGCGAGCGGGCAGTATGGACATGTCGGTGTCACAAAGACGAGAATCCTGACATCCTTTTCAATTCTTGAAAGTTCCTCCTTGCTCTCAGGCATGAGGTCCGTGGTGGCGTTGCTAACATCTACTATGTCCTCGAGGAACGCCCCGAATTCATGACCAGCTGGAAGGCCGAAGAAGCGCACACCCATATCCCTGCCATCCTGGGTTATGGTAACGGCTGGAGCACGGTCAATTCTGTACTTTTCAGCTATCTCCCTGCCCCCCTCACTGTCAAAGTCATGGAATTCAAAGCTGAGCTTATCGCTGAGCTCGCTTAGTTCCTGAACAAGCTGCTTGAGCTGCTCGCAGTACTGGCAGTGCTCTCTACCTGTGAATCCAATGATCCTGACTGGCCTTGTCATCTTTGAAAAGAACTCTTCTCTTATAACCTTCTTATCTCCATCACTTATCAGTCCCATGCTAACACCTCCTTCTCGACTAAAGGTTTATAACCTTTAGAGTGCAACGATTTATCAGATTTGACAAATTTAAAGTTTCGGGTCGGGTTTGGATGGACACTATATAAACTTTACGTCACAAATTTGGGTGGTGTGGGACATGAGTGAACCGGATATTTTTTACATCCTGGGGAACAAGGTGAGGCGGGATCTGCTCAGCCATCTGACATGCACCGAATGTTATTTCAGCTTTTTGAGTAATAAAGTTAGCGTATCCTCAACTGCAGTATCCAAGCATCTAAAAATCATGGAAAGGGAGGGAATAATTCAATCGTTTGAAAAGGAGGGGCCGTTTGTCGGCCCAACGAGGAAATACTATGAAATAGTGCACTCCGCAACCTACGTGGCAACGCTCACCCCAAATCTCTTCTGGTACGAGGATCTGCAGCTTAAAAAGAAGCCCAAGATGGAGGACTTCACTATAAAGCTCGCAGAGCTCCCTGCTGAGCCCTCAGGTCTTCTATCAATGATCAAAAGCTTCATCGATGCTGACAGGGAGCTCAGAAAAATTTTGAGGGCGCTTCAGGCTGTGGAGAGCTACAGGGATGTAATGATGAGGAAGATTAAGGACACTTATCTCAGGGAGATTGGCGACATGACCCAGCTTGCAATCCTCCACTATGTGCTCCTCTATGGAGAAGCAACCGTGGATGACCTGAGCGATAGGTTAAATCTCAAGGAGAGAGAGGTTACCAGAAAGGTTGAGGAGCTCAACAAGTTTGTACCGTTAATCATAAAAGAGGGTAAAATTAAAATCGACGCAGAAAAGCTGGAGCAAAAGTTAAAGGGTGTCGGAGATGGTGGAGAAGGTTAAAATCGTTATGGATGAAGACAGGTGCTACCTCTGCGGAGGATGTGCCGGCATGTGCCCGACTCTGGCCATAAACGTTGGTCCGAAATGGGAGTTCTTTCTGGACAGATGCATATCATGTAAAATCTGCGTAACCGCATGCCCTGTTGGTGCACTTAAAGCGGTTCCTCTGGAGGGAGAATCATGAGATATGATGTTGCTGTTGTGGGTGCAGGTATAGCCGGGCCGATAATAGCGAGGAACCTCGCCAGAGCCGGATATGACGTTTTAATGATAGACAAAAAAGCTGAAATCGGCTCCCCAAAGCGGTGCGGGGAAGGGATAAATATTGGAATTTTTGAGAAATACGACATCCCCTATGACAGGCGCTTCATAAACCGTGAAATATACGGAGCAAAGCTCTACTCACCAAGTGGCTATGAGCTTGAGCTGAGATATAAAGAGGTCAGCGGCGTTATCATAGAAAGGAAGGTTTTTGATAAAATGCTCGCCTTCTATGCCGCGAGAGCCGGGGCTGATGTGTGGCCGAGGACAGAGGCTACAGGCCTCATAAGGAAGGGCGGCAGGATTGCAGGGATCAGGGCAAAGCATGAAGGAGAGCCCGTTGAAATCGAGGCAGATATAATCGTCGCAGCGGACGGCGTTGAGAGCATGGTGGCGAGGTGGGCGGGCATAAACACCTATGCTCCTCCCCATGAGTTTGATTCTGCCTACGAATACGAGATGCTCATCGAGGGTTATGATCCGGATTTGATACACCTCTGGTTCGGCAATGAAGTTGCACCCAGGGGTTACGTCTGGGTCTTTCCCAAGGATGAGGACAGGGCAAACGTGGGGATTGGGATAAACTCCGACAATCCACAGACGGCCAAATACTACCTTGACAAGTGGCTGAGAGAGAATGGCATACCTGCCAGAAAGCTTCTTGAGATAAACGTCGGCGCCGTGCCTGTGGGCGGCTTTGTGAAGGAGCTTGTTAAAGATAACGTTCTCGTCGTTGGCGATGCGGCGAGGCAGGTCAATCCAATGCACGGCGGTGGAATGGCCGAGGCTATGGAAGCGGCAACCATAGCCAGCAGATGGATGATAAAAGCCCTCGAAGAGGAGGATATGTCTCTGCTCAAGAACTACACAAGGGAATGGTGGGAGAAGGACGGAAAGAGGCTGGAGAAGGTTCTGAAGGTCAGACGTGTCACGGAGAAGCTCACGGACGAAGACCTCGACCTGTTTATTCAGATCCTCAGTGGAGCAGACGCGGAGAAGATAGCAGGGGGCAACTACGGGGAGGTCATTAAAGCCCTCCTGAAGCATCCGAAGGTTCTCCTGAGCCCAAGAAGAATAAAGCTCCTAAAGGAGCTCCTCTAATGCTTCTTCCCCTTCTTCCACTCCTTGCAGTTCATGTCCAGACAGATTTCATACTCCTGGCCTTTTTCGCGTATCTTAACCACCGGCGCACCACCACAGCACGTCTTGTTCGTCGGGATTATCTGCCCGCGCTGGAGCAGAGGGTAGGTAACATTGCACTTCGGCCAGTTTGAGCAGCCCACGAATCTCTTCCCGCTTCTCCTGTTGTAGCGCACCACCAAATCACCGCCGCACTTCGGGCATTTTCCAACCACAAGGAGCTTCCTGTCAGCTTCCTTTTTGATTTCACGCTCCTCTTCCTCACTCAGGTCTTTGACCTCCTTCCGGCTCTCAATCAGATTTCCTACCAGCTCTCTTCCTATAGTTTCCTCCTTTTCCCTGAATTCCTTCAGGATTTTCAGCAGCTGCGTTTTTGATTCTTCTATGACCCTCTCCTTGCTCAGCTTCCGCTTCATAATCTCCTCCATCTTCTCCTCAAAAGCCTTCGTTAGCTCAACGCTCACAATGTCAGGAACGTTTTTTTCAAGCGCCTCAACCACCTTCATTCCCAGAGGAGTTACCTTAATCTTCCTTTTGCCCTCGATGTAGCCCCTCTGGTAGAGGGTCTCAAGAATCTGGGCACGGGTCGCTTTGGTTCCGATTCCCAGGTCTTCCATTTTTTTAATGACCGCCGCTGGAGAATACCTCGCTGGCGGCTTGGTCTTCTTTTTCTCCCTCTTTATCTGGAGGACTTTAATGCCTTCGCCATCTCTGAAAGGCGGCAGAATCACCTCATCGAACTTAACATACTTGCCGTAAATCTTGAGCCAGCCCTCCTTCAGAGTCCTCGCCCCGCTCAGGATGAAGTGATGGCTGTTTGAGTTGATGATGACCTTCATTATCTCTCTAATCGCCGGATCTGCAAAGGCCGCCAGAAACCTGCGCACAACAAGGTCGTATATGTTCCTCTCATCCTTCGTCAGGTCGCCGCTCTTCGGGATTTCACCCGTGGGATAAATTGCAGGGTGAGCCGGATCATCCTTGGGGCCCTCGACGGGCTTCAGATACCCCTTTCCGAGAAGGTCGTGGGCATGGGGTTTATACTCAGGTAGCTTTGCAAGGTTCTGGATTATTGTCTTAAAGTTAAGGTTCTTTGGTAGCTTTTGAGATGAGGTTCTCGGGTACGACTGCAGTCCCTTCTCATACAGCTTCTGCGCAATCTCCAGGGTCTTCTTGGGGCTGTAGCCGAAAGCCGAATATGCCTCCCTCTGGAGGGTTCCCAGATCAAAGGGATACGGTGGCTTTCTCTTCTGCTGCCGGACTTCAATTTTCTCAACAAATGCCGGCCCTTTCCTTGCTTCTTCTACAATTTTCTTCGCTTCATTCTCGTCTAAAATCCTTTCCTTTTCATAGATGGCCGTATACTGCCCTCCATCCTTCTCAAGGAGCATCTTGATTACCCAGTAAGGTGTGGGCTTGAAGCTGGCTATCTCCTTCTCCCTCTCAACCAGAAATCTCAGAGTCGGCCCCTGAACCCTGCCTGTGCTCAAAACCATCCACTTACCGCTTGCCCGCTTTATGGACTGCGTTAAAGCCCTTGAAAGGTTGACTCCCCAATACCAGTCAAGAACGTGCCTCGTGATCCCAGCATCGGCCATTCCGAAGTTTATCGTCGGTTCAAGGTTGTACCACGCCCTCAGAAGGTCTTTCCTCGTCAGGGCGGAGAACTTCATGCGTTTGGCCTTTGAGGGGTCGACACCACAGGCGTATTTGAGGGCTGTGTAACCTATAACCTCACCCTCCGTGTCGTAATCGCAGGCAACTATGAACTCGTGTGCCCTCTTGGCCAGCTCCCTCAGTGTCTTCACATAATTCTTGGCATAGCTTTTCCCCTTTTCAGCGGCATAAACAGGCACCCACTCGATGTCAAAAATCGGGTATCCATAGACCTTGGTCTTCGGCGCAAGCGTGAAGAGATGTCCCACAGCCGGAGCCACAATAATCCTCTTCCCGTCCCTGCTGAGCTCATAATAGGGAACACTGTTCATTGTTTTCCTGACAGGCTTGCCTTCAGCAAGGGCATAGGCGATTTTTCTGGCAACGGTGGGCTTTTCCGCAATTATCAGTGTTACCATGGCGACACCTCTAAAAAGTTCGATGGGGCATATAAAAGCCTTTAGGAACACAGCCAAAAACTTATAACGATTGAGCTTAAGTGGCACATATGGCAGGCACGATAAGCAAAATAGTGAGCTTTGAGGATGAGGAGCTTTTTATAGATGAGATGGACAGTGTTCTTCAGGCATTTACATATCTTGCGGGCAGATACGGCAGCGGGAGTGTTGTGGAAGGAGTGATTTTGTGGGATTCCATCGCGGTTCAGGATGAGGAGGGCGTCAAGGTCTTCCGCGTTGGTGAGTTCCCCTATGTCGAGGGGACTCTGAACGTGGATATGGAGACCCTCAGAACACTGGAGAGGTATTTTGATGAGATGGAGAGCAGATGGGACGAGCTGACCGTCGAGGAGATAAACTACTTCGTGGAGATGACCAACGAGGCTCTGGGGAGGAACATCGTTTTCTATGACTCCTACGCCCTCGGTCTGGATAGAAATCAGGCGTATATCATACTGAACCTGAAGGCCCTTCAGTATCTTGAGCACGTGGTTGATGCAGAAGATAGAGAGGTCTTTGAGGACGCCCTCGGGATGCTCATGAAGTATATTTAATCACATAATTATTTAATGATGTAAAAATGCAGAAAGGTGATTAGGATGCTCTTCAAAAAGAAGGGGCTGTTCGATGAAAGGGATGCGCTGAAGGTTATTGAAATGGCCAGCAGGCAGAATGCAGGGGAGATTATAGTGATGTGCGAAAGGATAACCGACTCCGCCAGAAGGAGGCTCTGGGATTACGCGAGGGGAGTTCAGCTCATGAGCGACCTGACAGGAGAGAAAAGGGAGGTAAAAATAGAAATCCTCGAAGGATACGTGAGCGACAGGGTAAAGGGCGTGGAGCTTTAATATTCGAAGATTTCTTCCTTTAATCTGCTCAACTTCATCCATAACCCCTATCGGCGGCGAAAGGTTTATATAGTAGGTAAATAAATATTTACCTGGTGAATCGTATGTTGAACACATATAAAAAGATGGGTGTTGTTTTGTTAGCTCTTACTGTAAGTGGTTTGATTTTTGTTGTGGTTAGTGGGGATGAACTGCCACCAGCACCACCCCAGCAGAGTTCTCCAAACCCTCCCCAAGAACCTCATGCTTCTGAACAGCCCATTCCTCAGCCACATATAGATCCAAATTCGACTCCCCCAGCAAAACCACCTGAACCATCCCCCCAGGCCTCTCCAGGCACTCCTCAGCCACGCACAGATCCAAATTCAGCTCTTCCATCAGAAAAAAAGGAGATTTCTCAACCTCCAGCTTCACCTGCCCCCCCTTCAGAGAAAAACATCGCAAAGGATGAAATATGGCATGCTTATAATGAATTTCAGGATGTTGAAGCCCTTTTATCAAACTCTCAAAAGACAGAAGAAATCAAAAATCTTGAGAATATCGCAAGACAGTTTTACACAAAGTCTGAAAAGCTTTATGAAGAAGGTAGATATAAGGAGAGTAGAGTATATGCACACCTAACCGTGGAGATCCTGCATGGGATAAGAGATATCATGAGAGGGAGATGAAGATGCCAGTGCCTCCCCTCCCACCGGGAATGGAGATCTTTTGGTGGGTTTTATTAATTATTTTGATCGCAGGAACTATTTTGGTGCTCATAAAATATGCGGGATCATCAAGTTCTGTGTCTTCCAGTTCAGAAATGAACGAAACCATGGAAGCTCTCCTTGAGGAGATTAAACTTTTAAGGAAAGAAATCCGAGAGCTTAGAGAAGAACTTGAAGAATGAAGTGGGGGATAGTCATCGTTCAAAAAGATATAGCCCAGAGGAGTGCCACCATATTCAAAGCTCTCTCAAGTCCAATAAGGTTAAAGATACTTGCATTATGTTTGGATGGAGAAAAGACAAGTAGAGAACTCCGGGAAAAACTTGGAATCTCAAAACCCCTCTTAATTTCACATCTCCGAAAGCTGATAAGCAGTGGTCTCTTGGAGTATCGGGTAGAATTTGATGAGAGGAGAATGATTGTCAGAAAGTATTACAGAACCAAAAACGTTGACCTCTGCATGATGGCAATCTTACGAGAAATAATAAGAGAATTAAAATTAGGGAGCTCAAATCAAAAATAGGTCTGTTCACGTTTTGAAAATTTTAAGCTTACAGCAACCTAACCGAATCTAAATCTTTTTATTAGTTCGGCAACCTTCACGGCATCGAGCGTCTCCCTGACATCATGGGTTCTGATTATGCCTGCCCCGTTGAAAACAGCCACCGCGGTTGCCGCCAGGCTCCCTGCCAGCCTCTCCTCAGCTTTTCTCCCGGTTATGACCCCTATGAAGGACTTCCTTGAGACTCCCACGAGGATTGGCTTTCCAAGCACCTTCAGCATGTTGAGGTTTGCCAGAATTTTGGAGTCCCACTCATACCAAGGCGGCCATTCGGGGCGGAAGAAGCCAATTGCCGGATCAACTGCAACCTCCTCAACCCCGTAAGCCTCTGCCACTGTCAGGCTTTCCCTGAGGGCATCAATCACCATGTGGATGGGGTCTTTGAGGTTGACCTCCCCTGCATGGGCGCAGAGCACGGCCGGAACACTGTATTCAGCCGCAACTTCAACCATTCTGCTGTCGCCTTTAAAGCCGGTAACATCGTTTATTATGTCTGCTCCGGCTTTTATGGCCTCCTCAGCCACCCGGGAGTTTGTGGTATCAATGCTTATAGGAACATCAACGTAGTCCCTTATTGTGCTCACTGCCCATACAGCCCTCCTTATCTCCTCCTCAAGGGGTATCTGCGTCTCCAGATAGGGAGCGGTCGATTTTGCTCCTATGTCAATAAAGGAAGCGCCATCCTCCACCATCCTGAGCACGGCATCAATGAGTTCCTTTTCACACCTTTTAACGCTCTCCTTGTAGAAGCTCTCTGGGGAGACATTGATAACGCCCATAATCCTCGGTTCTTTAAGGTCAACTCCGGCAAACTTCATGATATCACCGCAGGGAGTTAGGAAAACCAGATAAAAAAGCTATGCCAAAAGTTAAAAGCCAAGCGCGGCAATGTGTGAACATGAAGCTGATCATGGCCGAGGTCTTCAACAGCTGGCAGGGAGAAGGGGGAAGCGTCAGGGGAAGTGCATTTGGGAGGAGGCAAATTTTTGTAAGATTCGCCGGCTGCGACCTGAACTGTGTCTGGTGCGACAGCAGAGCCTTCATAAACGCCTCAGAAGTCGCCCGGTGGAGGTATGAGACTGAGCCGTTCACGGGAAAGTTCGAGTACAGCCCGAATCCTGCGGATGTTGACGAGGTCGTCAATGCTGTTCTACGGCTCGATACGGGCGATATACACTCCATAAGCTACACCGGCGGGGAGCCGACGCTTCAGATAAAGCCACTCAAAGCGCTGATGGAGCGCATGAAAGAAGTGGGCTTCGACAACTTCCTTGAGACCCACGGCGGTTTACCGGAGCTGATTAAAGAGGTCGCCCCGCTCGTTGATTACGCGAGCGTTGACATAAAGGACGAAACAGCGAGAGCAGCGGAGGACTGGAAGGGGCTGGTTTTAAGGGAAGTGGAGAGCGTTAGGATCCTGAGGGATGCAGGAGTGAAGACATACGCGAAGCTGGTGGTTACGGAAGGAACAAAAACCGAAAACGTCCGCTGGTATGCATCCCTGCTGAAAGACACCGCACCCCTTGTAATCCAGCCAAAGGAGCCGATAGACATCAGCCAGCGTAAGCTCATGGAGCTCTACCGCGAGGCGGCGCTGGTTATGGGCAGAAAAAACGTCGGGCTCAGCTTTCAGGTGCATAAATACCTCAATGTGCTCTGAGCTAAGGGTCAAAAGCTAAAATTTAAAAATTCCTTTTCGAATTTCCCTCCGATGGGCACAAAATACTGGAGTGCAGTAACCGCTTCCATTCTCCTTGCTGCACTGTCCCTCTATACACAGGATTCAGAGGGCTATGTTTCGCAGGTAGCCGCGCTTCTCTCCCTGCTTTTCCTTATTGCAGGGGCTTTTTACATAAATAGAAGCAAACGCGGAAGTAGCTCCAGAGCTGGAATCCTTGCAGGCCCTCTGCTCATCGTAGCCCTTTATCTCACCTATGGAAATCCTCTCTACCTGCTCGCCGCCCTGCTTCTCGGGGCAGCACTGCTCTGGAATTCCAGATACTCCATTGTCATCGCTCTATCCTCTGGATATCTGCTGGGCTATCTCGCAGTTCATGAGCAGCAGTATATTGTCAGGACGATTGGAGGATTTATCCTCGCTGTGAGCATTTTCACAACTGCGGCCGCAATGTATTTCCTTGCAAAGAATCAGATTGATTTTTAAGTTTCCAGAGAAATTCACTCAGGCGATGATGACATTGGCCTTTGGGGTAGTGATGCCCGCATCGACCAAGGCTGAGCCAAAAACTTTTAAGGATTACTTCCTCCCAATTTATGGTGGTAATTATCCAGACCCTTAGATGCAGAAGGTGCAATGCCCCGCTGGACGTATCGCCGGAGGATATAATCGTCGTCTGCCCCTACTGCGGCTTCCCAAATTCCTTCGATGAGGTGTTCGGGGAAAGCAACGCCTTTTTTGCTGAAAGCCTCCCTGAGAAGGAGATTGTCAGGAGATTCTGGCAGAGGATGAGGAAGGACAGGGACTTCACGGGATCAAGGGACAGAATCAGCGTTGTGAAGGTGGAGGGATTCTACATTCCCCTGTGGTTCGGGAGGGTTAAGGCCAGAGGCTACGTGAGGTATGAGGTCTATGAAAACAAGGGCGGGAAGAAGAGGAAGACAATCAGACACAGGGAATTCAGAGAAATCCTGACCGTCTGCGCCTCCGGGAGGAGAAGCGTCTATGACATCGCTCTGGAGGAGCTAACACGGAAGATAGAACGGCTCCATCTTTCATTTAATGACCTCGGGGAGATGCTGAAGTCCGCGGTGGGTGCGGCACCGCTGAAGGAGCTGGACGTGGAGAGGTGGGAAAGTCTAAAGCTGGACTTTCTGAATACTGAATTCGGCAGGAAGAGGGCGGAAAAGATACTGCTCGACAGAGCCTCTGACAGAGCCAAGGAGCTTCATGTTCCCAGAGACAATGACCTCCTCAGCTTCAGCTTTGAAGGGACGGTTGAAGACGTGGCGCTGGTGTTCTACCCTGTGTGGAAGGTTTATTATGACTTTGAAGGCGGGACATACTTTGTCGCCTATGACGGGCACAGCGGAAGGGAAATCGTGGCCCTTGAACCCATGAGAATCTGGAGAAAGGCCGGCTACCTCCTCATGGCAGTTCTCGGCGTTGTGGTTTCAGGTATTTTTGCGGCCCTCATCGGAAATCCCGTCTTCTGGAGGGCCGTGGTGGAGATGAAGAAAGGCGCTGTGATTCCGATTCTCCTTGTGGTGGCAGGCCTCTACTTTGGCTATGAAGTCGCCAGAGGATACGGGAGGAAGATGAGCTGGGATGTGAGGGTTGAGAGATGAAGGTGAGATGTCCCAACTGCGGTGCCCTCTTTGAGGCTGAGGAGGAGGGAATCGCCGAATGCCCCTACTGCGGGTTCAGGATAAAGATCGGCGAGGCGAGGGATTTCATGTATCCCCTTAAAATCCAGAACCCGCGGCACTTCCTTATGAGCTTCATCCGGCTTCAGAGCATATCACCGAATGACGTTGATTCAAAAGCCCGGATACTGGAGCAGAAGCTCTATTATGTGCCCTTCTACCTTTTCTTCGTCGAGGCCAGCGGAAGCGCACACCACGGCTATATAAGCTCTGAGGGCTTCGGAAGGGTTGAATTCATGAACTACATTGCTGTTCCCGCTGTGGAGGGTTTTGATGAGCTCATAAACTACCCTCTGCCCGCAAAGGGAAGGCGGTACTTTGAAAGGAGTGAAATTAAGGGAAAACTGCTTGAAAAAACGCTGGATGTTGGGAAGGCGAGAAGGGCCGTGATTGAAACCGTCAGCAGATCGCTGAAAAAGGAAGCGGAGAGATACTATCACTGGGGCGGGGTTGATGTATCCCTTGAAACGAGATACGCGGAGATGGAAGGGCTGGTTTATTATCCCATCTGGAGGGTCACATACAAATACGGCTTCTTCACATACACCGCATACGTTGATGGCGTTGATGGAAGGATTCCCTTCGCTGAATTTCCGATATCGGGCGTTAAACGCTTTGTAAACCTCACCTTTTCCTCGCTTCTCCTCCTGACGGGGGTCTTTACCGGAAAGCTTCTCATGGGCTACGGGATAACAGCACCTCTGGGAGCAGTCGGGACGGCGGTTATAGGAGCCTATCCCTCCCTCAGGAAGTCGCTCCGAGTAAAAGGCCGGGCGAGCGAGCACAGAATACTGAACGAAGTCAAGGAGGAGATAATGCCCGAAGAGGAAGCCTTTCGCTTTGCCAGACAGCTCTTCAGGGAGATTTAGAGGAGGCCAGTTTCAACCAGAACTCTCTCCACTTCCTGAATCTCCTCCTCGCTCAGCGGCAGCGACGGCATCCTCGGGTAGCCCACACTGAGGCCCCGCATGTTCATGGCCTCCTTTATCGCACTCACCTGATTGAGCCTCTTTACAAGAACCTCGTTCAGATGATTTATGAGAATCTGAAGCTTTCTGGCCCTCTCAAGCTTCATCTCGGTGAATGCATTGTAGAGCTCGACGCAGAGACGGGGCGCCACGTTTGCAACGGCTACGACAGCACCGCTTGCTCCCAGCATCAATGCGGGCAGAATCACATCTGCCGTTCCTGCCAGAACGGCTATCTCATCTCCAACCCGCCTTATCAGCTCTGTAATTCTCCCGATTGAGCCGCTTGAGTCCTTTATACCTATAATGTTTGAGTGCTCACCCACGAGGCGTTCGATAACATCTAAGCTTATGTTTATCCCTGTAAATTTCGGGACGTTGTAGATTATCACTGGCGCATCTACCTTCCCCGCGATTGAGGAGTAGTGTGCAAAAAGCTCGGAGTCCTTCGGCTTGAAGTAGAAGGGAGGGGCTATAAGAAGGGCATCCACGCCAATGTCCCATGCCTTTCTGGCCAGCTCCAGCGTTTCCTTTGTGGAATTTTCCGTTACACCCGCTATGAGCGGCCGCTCTGTGGCGTTTCTAACCGCTTCGAGAACTCCAAGCTTTTCAGCCCTGCTGAGGTATGGGAACTCGCCGTTGCTTCCAAGCGTCACAAAGCCGCTTATACCGGCGTCCTCAAAATACTGTATCAGCTCGGAAAGGATTTCCATGTTGATTTCTTCATCCTCATCGAAGGGAGTTACATGAGGGACAAATATGCCTTCAAGCATTTCAATCATCCAGAGGTCACCCTTGAAGTAATTAAGCTTTTTGCCTGCTCCCGGCCGTTAATCTTTTAAACGGTGCTTTTAATAACAAAATGGAATTTAAAGGGGGTGGGAGAATGGCAATGATCGAGGAGGTGCCTAAGGTTAGCTTCGAGAGGGTCGGAATGCACTCCCACATAAGGGGACTGGGCCTGGACGAGAGCGGAAGGGCCAGATTCGCAGCTGACGGGATGGTCGGGCAGGTCAAGGCCAGGGAAGCTGCAGGAATAGCGGTTCAGCTCATAAAGAGGGGCAAGCTGGCGGGCAAGGGAATTCTCCTCGTGGGGCCCACCGGCAGCGGCAAGACTGCCATAGCAATGGGCATAGCGAGGGAGCTTGGTGAGGATGTGCCCTTTGTTCAGATTGCGGGGAGCGAAATCTACTCCGCCGAAATGAAGAAGACGGAATTTCTGAAGCAGGCCCTCCGCAGGGCAATCGGTGTTAAGATAAGCGAGGAAAGGAAGGTCTACGAGGGCGCCATTGAGAAGATTGAAATCAAAAAGACGAGGCACCCCTTCAACCCCTATGTTGAGGTTCCGGATTCCGTTCTCATCACGCTGAAGACAAAGGACGATGAGAAGACCTTCAGGGCAGGGAGGGAGATAGCGTATCAGATACTTGAGCAGGGCATTGAGGAGGGGGATGTCATCCAGATAGACGCTGAGAGCGGGAGGGTCTCAAAGCTCGGCACGACAAAGGAGGAGGAAGGAATCTTCCTGAAGCGCAGGGTTAACCTCCCAACAGGCCCTGTGCTGAAAATCAAGGAATTCACATATACGGTGACGCTTCATGACCTCGACATTGTCAATTCGAGGGCGGGAGGAATACTGAGCCTCTTCTTCGGCGGAGGAATGGAGATCAACGACGAGGTCAGGCAGAGGGTTGATGAGACCGTCAAGAGCTGGGTGGAGGAAGGGAAGGCGGTTCTGGTGCCGGGAGTCCTGTTTATAGACGAGTGCCACATGCTCGACATAGAGGCCTTCTCTTTCCTCGCGAGGGCCATGGAGAGCGAGCTGGCGCCGATACTCATCCTCGCGACGAACAGAGGAAAGACAAGGATAAGGGGAACAGATATAGAGGCGCCCCACGGCATTCCAATAGACATGCTGGACAGACTGCTCATCATCAACACCGAACCCTACAAGAAGGATGAAGTCAGGGAGATTGTCAAAATCAGGGCAAGAGAGGAGGGCATAGAGATAAGCGATGAGGCCCTTGAATATCTCGCCGAGCTCGGAGAAAAGACCAGCCTAAGATATGCTGTCCAGCTCCTCGCACCGGCCCATATCATAGCCGGCAGAAAGAAGGTGGAGAGAGAACATGTCAAAAAGGCGGAGGAGTATTTCGCGGATATAAGGAGGAGCATAAGCTTCGTGGAGAAGCTTGAGGGGATGCTTCAGTAATCAGTAGCTGATTTTTTCCCTTCCATTATTCTCATGAGCTTTCTGCAGAGCTTAAGATGGAACTCAAATTCATTGTAGAGACGGTTTTCGTGCTGGAAAATCAGCTTCAGCTCGTTAAGTCCTTTCTTTCCGCCGAATTCACCGAACACAAGTATTCCGTTGACTTCAATTATACCAAAAACCGCCGCAAGGTTGAATATAAGCGTCCTGAGCTGATAGGCTGAAACCTCATGCTTTCCGAGCTTTTCACGGGGATATTCAAAGAGGAAATACTCCAGTCCCTCTATTTCAGCGACATCCGTTATGGCTATGTCAGCGGTCAGGAAGACGACGAGGCTGGGGGTCATGTTGTCAAAGCGTTTGAGGGATTTGACTATGATTTCGTCGTTGTTGTGGGCTTCCTCCCTGACGCTCTCGGCGATTATAATCCTGTCCTTCAGCCGCTCAAATTCCTTTAGGGCTATATAGGCGGCTTTCCTAGATTTTTTCATCCGCCTGTTGCTGAGCTCGTTCAGCAGATAGCTGTTTTTAACCGCTCTTTTCAGCTCGGCGAGCTGGGAATGGTGGTATTTGTAGTTCATGGCATTTTCTATTTCCTTCTGAACACCCTCGGCAACGGCAATCTGATACCTGTCCAGCGGCCTGAAGTTCGAGATGAAGCGGTGATAGAACAGATTGGTATCGGGGGCAAAGACAACACCCTTCCTTAGATATTCGTAAAGCTCAAGGCTCTTCTGGAATTCGTCGATATTGTCATACTTCAGTATGCCCGATGATATGAAGCACTCGTAGAAATCAGCGTAGCCCGGGAGGTCATAGGCCAGATGCTCGGGCAGAAAGCGGGCAAAATCCCTCCTCTCCGCAAGGGCCTCAACGATGTAACCCCTCTCTGAAGGCCTCGCCCTGATGAGGGGTATCTCATAAAGGGGATAGCCCACCTGAACCTCGGGCAGGATGTTGATCAGAATCTGAAGCTCCGGCTTTTCAATTATCTCACTCCACATTCCCATCACCGAGGAAGTTCTTGAGCCTCTGCATATGTTTGGGAATCATCATGTAGGGCCTCTCAGGAAAATCAAAATCAAGAAGTGCCATGTATATGATTCTATCCACGCTGAAATCTCTAACCTGAACAACGGCGGCTGTTGCGAGGGCCTTTCTGCCCGAGGTTATATCGAGGCCTATTGTGTATCCCTCCGATTCCAGTTTCTGGAAAAGCTCTTTAAACCTCTTATCCGCTTCAAGAAAGCTGTTGTTGGGGATTACTATTGTCGTTATCTCAGGTTCGAAGTTATATGCTTCAGAAATCGCTCTTATTGCCTCCACAATATCCGGAAGCTTCTTTCTGTACATCTCCTCTGTGAAAATAAAGACTCTCTCAGGCTTCTTTCCTCTGGAAGCGACGGCATAGTAGGTATTCACTAGAGCCCAGCCGGAGCGGCCCAGCAGTGTTACATAGGCAATTTTTCTTGAGGGGGTCATTTTTCATCCCATATATGTTTGCTTCAATCAATAAAAATCATTCCATACAGTGCGCTTTCATGAAAGTCTATCCTGACGAGTCTGCTGATTTCAATGCCGATTGCATCTATTGACGGCCTGACCTTATCCGGCATTTTGCAGGGTTCGCCCCGCTCAAAGGGACAGTCATCGCACAGGTTGCAGCTGCCGGGAAAAAGAGCCAGTGCATACATATAACCCTTCTTGAAAAACTCTTCCTCCCGCTTCAGCAGATAGCTGAGAGTTTTGCGCTTTTCATTCTCAAAGTCATCATAATCAATCCCGAACTTAATTATCAGGGCTTTTCTGAAGGAGCGCACCCACTCCCTTGCTTCCCTCCAGTCAGGAGCGTGGGGCGGGCAGCCCGGCCTTCTGCCATACATAGGGCACAGCCTACACTTCCAGACAGGCCTCGGAGAAACAACAACCTCTGAAGCAGTGATTTCCTTCTCCCAGAGCACCTTCATAGGACATCGGAAAAAATAGGAGGGAGGTTTTAAAACTTTAACCTCAGTCCATCAGCCGCCCGCCGTTTACATCCACAACCTCACCGGTTATGTGGTCGTTTTCAAGGAGGAAGATAACCGCATGGGCAATTTCCTCAGGCTTTGCTATTTCCCCTGTCAGTGAAAGGGGGCGCAGCTTCTCCCTCAGCTCATCGTTTATCATGTCGGTGTCGACAGGCCCGGGGGCAACGGCGTTAACGAGTATATCTGGAGCGAGATGCCTCGCGAGGTTGAAGGTCATCGCTATCAGGCCTCCCTTTGAAGCGGCATAATGCGGCCCCACGGTTCCGCCGTCCTTCCCGGCTATGGATGCTATATTGACTATCTTGCCCTTCTTCATGTATCTCAGGGCTTCCTGTATGACGATAAACGCTCCTTTCAGGTTAACATTCATGACGGCATCCCACTCCTCATCTGTGACATCTATGGGGTTCTTCGACTTTCCAAGGATGCCGGCGTTGTTTATGATGATGTCAATTCTGCCGAATTTTCCGATGATCTCATCAATCATCCTCCTGACTTCGTCCCTCTTGCTAACATCCGCCTTAATTACAAGGGTTTCCACACCATAGCTCCTGCACATCTCCTCCGTTTTTCTGGCTTCGCTCTCACTGTGGGCATAGTTTATGACGACATTCGCCCCCTTCCGGGCAAGGGCAGCTGCTATGGCCCTCCCGATTCCCCTTGCAGAACCAGTTACGAGGGCAACCTTTCCAGCCAGCTCCATAGCAATCACCGTGATTAATAGTGTTTTAAAATTAAAAAGGATTGGGGCGAAATATTTTTACGTTTGGAATTCGAGTTATGCACATGAGAAAGATAAGCCTCATCATGGTTTTAATCGTTCTCCTGTCCGGATGTATATCCCATCAGAAAGGAGATGAGAAGATGAAGTTGGAAGTCAATTCGGTTTTCCATGAAGGGAGCTTCATACCCAAAAAATACACATGCGAAGGTGCAGACATAAACCCGCCGCTTTATCTGGCCCATATTCCCTCCGGGGCGAAGAGCATGGCCATAATCGTCGACGACCCCGATGCCCCCATCGGGACATTCACCCATTGGATCGCGTGGAACATACCTCCAACGGAGCAGATTCCCGAAGGCATTCCAAAGATAGGCAACGTCAGCAAGCCTATAAGAATGATTCAGGGCCGGAATGATTTTGGCAGGATAGGCTACGGCGGCCCCTGCCCTCCGAGGGGTCACGGCGTGCACCACTATCACTTCAGGGTGTATATCCTCGACACAACCCTCAACCTGCCGCCGGGAGCGAGCAGAAAAGAACTGGAGAGGGCTATGAAAGGCCATATCATCCAGTGGGGTGAGCTGGTAGGCCTCTATGAAAGAAAATGAGTCAGACATACCTGAGCTTCACATAAAGGTTGACCCCGCTCTGGAAAGCCGCCAGAAAATTCAGCGTGAAGAATATCCAGTCCCTCACCAGATAGGAATACACGGTCAGCAGAGATGATGCCACAACATAGACCACTATGAACTCCAAGTTCATTGGGCAGTGCCTTTTCTTTATCGTCTCCCATGTCTGGGGCACCCATGAACTGACCAGAAGTAGCATTCCAAGGAGCCCTATAGCCGCTGCACCTCCTCCCATTCAGCGCACCTCCTTTTTTTATTTACCCCGCTGAGCTTGGAGGGGACATAAAAAAGCTTTATGGATGAGTTTGTGTTAAATATCCAGGTCTCACAGGGCAGAATAGGCAGAAGAATGGAAACTCACAGAGTGCTGACCAGCCTCGAAGTCACCCATGTTTTGACGTCCTCATCCATTATGCTGTTGATTATCTTCATGGCCTCCGGAACCCTTCCTCTCCTCGCCAGCTCCAGCGCAACTTCAGCTTCTATTTTGGAACGGTTAGACACATCCTTAATAAATCTGGCAATATCAAGGGCATCTTCGATCTTTCCAAGATTCAGGAATTCAAATGCAAGGCTCATGAGGGTTTTTGTTGTCTCTTCAGCATTGTTAATGTCATACGCCGCTTTGATAGCTCTGTTTATGGCTTCTTTGTAATCCTTATCCTTCTTTGCCATTTCTATGGCAATTCTGGAGAAAGCCTTTGCCCTGATGCTCTTGTCAGATATCTCCTGGGCCATCATGTATGCATTCTCAAAATCACCACTGCTTATCAGTTTGGTAACGGCTTCATAAAGAGCCCGCGATTGATACCATTCCTGCATGATAACCCCCTTATTAACTTGCACTACATAGATTTAAGCTTTCCTAAACCGAAGGATAGATTTATATTTAATCCCCATGATAAATAGACAGGTGAGAAGATGAAAAAGATTGGAGTGCTTCTGGCACTGTTTTTTGTTATGTCCCTTCTTTCGTATGCTGTAGCTGAAAGCCAGATTGATCCCAGCAAGGTGCATTTTTACATGTATGGAGCGAGTTCCTGCCCGCACTGCCGGAGAATGAAGGAGGAAATCCCAAAGGTCTTCGGGAAGAACAGTTTGACCTACTACGAACTGGTGGGAAACGAGGAGAACTCAAAACTCTTCAGCGAGCTCTACCAGCTCACAGGAATAAGTGGAGTTCCCGCCATCGGAATAGCCTATGAGGGAAAGCTCTATGCAGTTATTGAGGGGGAATTCAACGTATCTGCAACTCCAATGATAATTAAAGATGCCCAGAAAAATGGCGGCTTAATCCTTGTGGTCGGCGGAAAAGCATACCTAATCAAAAACCAAACCCACATCCAGAAACTGCAAACACTATTCATAGAACATAAATCGGTCTTCAAAACATCCTCCAGCACCACAAATTCAGCATCTACAACAAGTTCTGAAACAGCCTCCAGTTCTACACCAACTTCCACAACATCGGGCAGAAAAACCTGCGGGCCTGCACTGATGGTGCTATTAGCACCGCTACCGTTGCTTTTGAAGAGGAGGCGCTGAACTTTTTGTTTTTAACTTTTTGTGTTGGAAATGCTGAAAAGAGGTTCTCTTTAATTTCCGAGGGGGAGAGAAATGAAAAAAGACATCGAGGCACTCTCTGCAATACTGCTGATGTCATTTGGGATAAGTTCTGTTGCACTCTACTCTCTTGGCTTTTCATGGTTTATTCCCCAGTTCTTGGCTCTGGCTCTCTCCGATTCCATAAACCCGTGCACCTTCGTAATTTATACCATGCTGCTGATAGCCCTGTCAGTTAAAGAGGTTTCAAAGAGACAGATATATATCGTGGGCATGAGCTTTGTTGCGGCGATATACATTTCCTATTACCTCCTCGGGCTTGGTCTGGTCGTTTTTGCCACCACAATCCCCACATGGGTCGCAGGGATTCTTGCCATAGCCTTTGGGTTATACACTATGATAACGGGATACATGGAGAGATCAAGGATAGGCAGTAAGAAGGAAGCAAGGAGAAAAATATTCAGTAGAGATGCGACCCTGATAGGGGCATTTACCCTCGGTGTAATTGTCTCATTCACACTCCTGCCGTGCTCCGCAGGGAGCTATCTGGTCTATGCGATACTGATATCTAAAACAGGGAGATTACTGATATTTCTGCTGCTCGCGCTCTACAACCTCCTCTTTGTTCTGCCTCTGATAGTTATACTCTTTGTAATGGGAGGCATAAGCGAAAGCAAGAGCGTATCTCAGAAACTTGTTCAAAGAAGCAAGGAGCTTTCAATTGCGGCTGGAGCTGCTCTGGTCGCAATCGGAATTTGGGTGCTTTTGAGATACTGATCCTGCAGGACATTCAAATTCATCGGTGCTGATTGATGTGCAAAAAGCCTTAAATAGAATTCCATTAAAAATTCCAGAAGGTGATGGTATGGAAAATGTTGAAAAAGCCCTCCAGCATTTTCATGCTTTGAAATTAAAGCAAATCATGCCCGCAACATCCTCTATTCCGGTTGTTGAAGCAGATTCCGCGGTTATCAATGTTCTAAAAATCCTGCGCACAAGGCATCACGTGTGGGTGGTTAAGAACAGAAAGAACATGGAGCTGTGTGGGGTGATCAGGTATCTTGATACGATGGATATCCTTCTCCCTCCTGAGGTGCATAAATTTCGCCTCGGAATGACAAGTGCCGTCATGAAGTCTCTCCTTGGTGGTGCCCAGAAAGCCGAAGAGATAATGGAAAAAAATGTGCTGACGATTGAAGAAGATGCAACAGTTCTGGAAGCACTGACAAAGATGAAGCGCTATAAAACCCAGGTGCTGGCTATCGTTAAAGGTGATACCCTTGTAAGTGAGATAAGCCTTAGAATCCTAATAAATGAACTGCTGAGACTGCTTAGGGTAGGTGGTACGTCATGGAGCCAACATGGATCCTCCTCACAATCGGAATTGCACTGATATTTGCGAAAATTGGAGACAGCATTATAGAGAGGTTTGAGCTTCCGGGTGTTCTCGGAGAGCTGCTTATGGGCATGATGCTCGGAAATCTTGTCTATTTTGGAGTGGTGAGCTCCCAGTATCTCCCCATAACAGTAAACACCAGCGAGGTCATAGATTTCCTAGCAAAGCTCGGCATAATATTTCTGCTTTTCCTCGGTGCCCTTGATACCGACATCAGTATGCTGAAAAGAACAGGAGTAACAGCGACAATTTCCACTGTTCTTGGAGTTTTTGTTCCGCTGATTCTTGGATGGTTTGCGCTTATGGAGATGGGATATCCGAGCAGGGAAGCCTTTGCCGGTGGAGTTCTGCTCACAGCAACGAGCATCGGACTGACAGTCAGGGTTATGATGGATTTGGGTGTTTTGAGGAGCGAGGTCGGGGCAGCTTCGCTGAGTGCAAGCGTCATGGATGACTTCCTCGGCATAGCCCTCGTCATATTTGCCGTCGGGAGCGGCAGCCTGACAGGGCTTGGTATTAAGATAGCAGTTTTCTTCCTGATAACAGGGGTTATAGGGTGGTTTGCCGTCGATTACTATGTTAAATTTGCCGAGAGGCTTCATGTCGAAAAGGGCATCCTCGGCCTTGTTCTGGGCATGATGTTCCTGTTTGCCGCTCTAGCTGAAAACTGGTTTGCGGCGGCGATTGAAGGCTCTTTCATGGCAGGCCTTATCCTGGCGAAACTGCCAGAGGGCAAAAAGCTGATGGAAGACGTGAGGGCCATCGGATACGGATTTCTGATTCCAATCTTCTTTGTGCATACTGGAGCAATGCTCAACCTCAAGGTATTCGAGAGCTATTCTGCCCTGACGCTGGCGGCGGTTCTCACTGTAATTGCAGTGGTTGGGAAGATAGCTGGCAGGGGTTTTGGAGCATGGATAACCGCATGGGGCAGAGGAAGAGCATTTTTATTCAATCCGAGAAACTTCAAGATGTCCCTGCAGATGGGTATAGGATCAATACCGAGGACTGAGGTTGCCCTCGTTGACCTCATGGTTGCAATCCATGGCAGGGCCATACCCCCTGCCGATGCCCCAAAATTCATAGCAGCAACGCTCATATTCATCACAGTATCGGTGCTCGTAACGCCTCCCATGCTTAAGTGGGCCTTTAAGGAGGATATTGAAAAGAGAGTAGAAAGCAGGGCAAGTAGTAAGGTTGAACGCATACAGGAAACAAAGCAGAAAATCAAGGAACTCAAGAGCTGAGCTTTTCTTTCACTTTTCTTTCAAATTCAGAAAAATTTGGGACTCCGATGAACTCAACCCTATTATCTATCAATATCGTCGGAGTTCCCAGTATATTGTGCTCCATCGCTTTCCTTCTGCCTTCAGGCGTTGCAACGCTCAGCTCCCTCGCAACAACCCCTTCATACCTCTTTTGCAGCTCCTGGGCCATTGCCCACGCTATCGGACAGTAAGGACAGCCCGGTGATGTAATGACTTCAATGACAACCTTGGGCTTTTTTGGTTTTTCTTCTATCATTCCCATCCGTCTCATGAGCTCAAGCATCTTCTTCCTCCTTATCATCTCAAGCTCGTCCATGCCCTCACCTCCATAGAAAAGAAAAACCAGGGGTTTAAAAATAAATCTTTGAAAAAAGCTTCAACCTTAAAATGCCCCACTTCCCGGGCCGCATATATTTGCAAATGGACAGATCGAGCAGTTTTCTGTATATGGTTGAAGATATGGTTCGCCCTTGACAGATTTTGTTATCTCCTTGGCTTTCTCAATGGCCTCCTCATCTCCTTCAAGGACAAGGGTAACACTGCCTTCAGCTCCACCCGCACCCCCTGCTGCTATTGGTATCGCTTCAACTCCAGCCAGAATTCTGTATGCCTCAACCTCCGTGACCGGGTGGGAGTGCGGAATTGGAACGAGTGCCGAGTAGAGACCTGTTCCCCAGTCAAAGGAGTAGATGCCTGTGAGCTTTGCACTTTCTTCAACCGGCGTCGGCACGAACTTCTCAAGGCTAACCGGCGTTATTGTGAAGACGCCCTTTGTTATCGTCCATCCAAAGGTCTTTCCTATTGTCCCGCCGTCCGGAGCTGCGGCAAAGACTGCCACATTCCAGTTGATATCTATTGCGTTGGCTCCCTTTATGAACACATCTTTTGGCCCCATCTGCTTGAGCGCCTCCAGAGGATCGTCGAAGGGCTCGCCCTTGTAGAGGACGAGGTGCTTGGGCCAGGTCGCCTTTGGTGTAACACAGGTTCTACCCTTGCTTATCACCCCGACCGTCCACTTCTCCTTCTCAATCTTTCTCTCAAGGAGCTCCTCAGCTACGTAAGCCGCAGTCGTTCCAGTGGCGATATACACGAAGCCATCCCTGAGGGCGTGCTGGACTTCATTCATAGACACAACTGCCTTAGCTATCAAGCGCTTGCTCTCCGGCGGGGTTAATGTCACCAAAGCTCTTTTCACAGCTACCACCGCATTAGGATGATATCGAGAGCATATTAATGTTTTGGAACAAAATGTTCGGGAAGCCGAACAGATTGCTGGTTCTATTCACCAAAGAGGTCAAGGCACACCTGACACCTGCCGGGGTCAATTTCAGGATCGATGTGGGAGTGAAAAGAACATACATAGCCTTTTCCAAGCATCTCTAGGGAAATAAGCACAAGTCGAGAGTGAAGTTCATACTCGCCGGGAGGATTGGTAATTATCTCCATGGCCAGCTTTCTGAGCTCCTCATCAATATCCTCAAAGCTTTTCACATCTATCAGCGCTCCCCTGTCCATCTTCAGATATCTGGAAACAGCTGACTGGGTTATGTGCAGAAGCCTTGCTATATCCATCTGTTTGAGTCTGTGCTCTCGATAGAGAATTTCAACCAGACGCCTCCTAAGGGAGGGGTAGACATACTTAGCAGCAACTTCAAATGCATTGGTCTTCATAGTAACAATTATGACATGTGGCATATATAAGGATTTCGGAGTTTTAAGAACTACATTTTTGCAGATGTTATTAAACGTTGATCTTTCTATTCTTCCATAGGATGCTCCCTATACAGGTGTTATGACATAAGTCATAAATCTCTAACGATTTCCCTTCCCTTCCTTTATATTTTTGACAAAAATACATAACTTTATAAAAAGAATATGTGAAAAATTATCACATCTTATTCAATTTGCTCCCATAAATTTTTCCTTTTAGGTTAAGAAACCACAAGGTTTTTATGAAATGAGATTCATAGATTAATTGCAGGATATGACAATTGTCATAAAATGGAGGTGTATAAAAATGGTGATAAAGATGCCCGAAAATTTGGAAATGCTCTGCAATCAGTGCTCGATGAGCCTTGCGGGAGGATGCACCGTTAGAGGAGTCTGCGGCAAAGACCCAGATCTCCACTCACTCCAGGAGGCTCTGTTATACGGCATTAAAGGGACGTCTGCCTACTACTACCACGCCCTTGAGGTCGGCTACGACGACCCGAGGATTGGCCACTTTCTGGCAGAGGCGCTCTATTCGACGCTCACAAACGTCAACTTTGATAAGAACCGCTTCCTTGAACTCATCCTTGAAAACGGAAGGGTTCACCTTGAGGCGATGAAGCTCCTTGATAAGGCCTACGTCGAGACATTTGGAAGACCAGAGCCGGTGAAGGTTCCCACCGGCAGCTTTAAGGGGCACGGCATACTCGTTACAGGCCACAGCTACAAAGCTCTTTATGAACTCCTCAGGCAGATTGAGGAGAAGGGCCTTGATGATGAGCTTAAAGTTTACACCCATGCGGAGATGTTCCCGGCTCATGCCTATCCGGAGCTCAGAAAGTTCAAAGCCCTCTACGGCAACTGGGGAGGCTCGTGGCTCTATCAGAAGAAGGAGTTTGCAGAGTTCCCGGGCGTTATTCTGGGCACAAGCAACTGTGTCCAGCAGCCGACGAAGGCTTACAGGGACAGGATTTTCACCGTTGGCATAGCCGGCCTTGAGGGAGTTCCCCACATAGAGGACTACAACTTCGAGCCGCTCATAAAGCGCGCCCTTGAAACGCCGAGGATGGAAGCTTACGACGGCGGAAAGCTCCTCACTGGCTTCCATCACACCAACGTTCTGGCCATGAAGGACAAGCTGATAGAGCTGATTCAGGAGGGCAAGATAAGGCACATCTTCGTGGTCGGCGGCTGTGATACACCGCACAAGGGTATGGGCTACTACGAGAGGCTCACCGAGCTGATCCCCGATGATGCGCTCATACTCTCCGCTGCCTGCGGCAAGTTCCGCTACAACGCGAGGAACTACGGCACCATCGAGGGCATCCCGCGCTTTCTCGACTTCGGTCAGTGCAACAACGTCTATTCGATAATTGAAATCGCCGTCGCTCTGGCAAATGAGCTCGGAGCAGATGTGAACTCACTTCCGGTCAGCATAGTCCTCAGTTGGATGGAGCAGAAGGCAGTGGCGATACTCTACTCACTCCTCTACCTCGGGATCAAGGGCATATACCTCGGACCCAAGCCGCCCGAGTTCCTGACGCCAGGGGTCTTTGAGATACTGAGGAAGCAGTTCGACCTCAGGCTTACAGGCGATCCGGAGAAGGATTTGAGGGACATGCTCAACAAGGGCGTACAAGTAGAGGAGGGCTCCGCCCTTGCGGAGGAGCTCGACTGACCCTTTTTCTTTTTACTCCGCCACTGAGGCCGGTGACAGAACCCAGCTTTTGCCGTGAAACATCTGCGGCATAAAATAGAGTGCCAGAAAGAGATTTAAAGGTCTTTATGAAGTGAGGTGCGGGTGAAAAAATGGATGAAAAGCTCATCCTCTTTGTGTGCATTAAGAACTCGGCCAGGAGTCAGATGGCGGAAGCGTTTTTCAACAACTTAAACGATGGCATGCACTTTAGAGCCATGAGTGCAGGAACAGAACCCGCTGGTGAGATAGACCCGCTTGCAAGGGAAGTAATGCGTGAAATAGGAATCTCGATGGAGAACCAGAGGCCTAAGCCCTACACGAAAGACATGGCCGATAGAGCCTATCTTGTCATAACTATGGGCTGCCTTGACAGGTGCCCCTACGCTCCCCCGGAAAAAACGTGGGACTGGGGTCTTGAGGATCCTTATGGAAAACCGGTTGAGACATATCGGGCGGTAAGGGATGAAATAATGGAGAGGGTTTCGAGGCTCGTAAAAGATTTGAAGTCTGGAAAGAGCAGGGAGGAAATAATTGGAGGAGGTCTTTTTGCCCTCTGACTCTTCTCATGTCTCTTTTAACCTTCTCAGCTCCCCCATCATCTCCTTAAAGCGCTCGTCATTCATTCCAAGAAGTTCCTTGGCTTCTTTCAGCGTTACTGTCCTCGCGAGGGTCTTTCTCATGAGCGGATTTTCTAGAGGTGAGAAACCGTACCTTACGAGGATTTTGAGAGATTCGGGGTGGGCTTTGAGTAACTTCGCCACATTGGTGTTTTCTGTTATCTCTTCCAGCTTATCATCGCACTCCTTAACCTGCAAGTTGAGCTCCTTTGATTCCTCAGTCTTTATAACTTTAAGAACAAAGGAACCCGAGAGTTCCTTTACCTCAACACTGTAACCAGACTCTTCAAGCTTTGGTATTATGTCCACAAAGGGTTTATCCCCAATCACCTCAAGGGTTTCCCCGGCTTTTAGCTTTCCAAGTGCCTCTATTATCATAACCGCCGGCTGTGGTGCTTTTAAACCTCTAACATCAAGCATCATATTCCTCACCGCTTTAAACTATGACATTAGTCATATAAACCTTACTGGTCGAAAATGGGTAGAAAGACTTAAAAATGGTTAATATGACATATGTCATGAAGGTGATAGAGAATGACAGAGTTACTTAAGACCCGTGAATATAAGAAAGAGCAGCTGAAAAAGTTGCTCCTTAGAATCCATGGAGGAGAGGACGTTAACAGGCTTAAAGAGGAGTTCCGCCAGGTTTTAAGCGGCATCTCGCCACTTGAGATACCTCTCATAGAGCAGGAACTCGTTAAGGAAGGTGTCTCCGCCAAGGATATAGCCAAGATGTGTGATTTACATGTCGAGCTC
>WAPO01000027.1 GCA_015520705.1 Thermococcus sp.
GCTTTGATTTTGTCACTTTTTGGCTTCAGGTAAGCAGTTATTATAGGCATCTTTGAGACGTTAAGAAACTTGTCTCTGACAGAGTACGTAAATTCATCAAATTTGTAGGTGTCTTCTTCAAAAAACCCGACAGCAGGAACTTCAACACCAAAATAACGTTTTAATGCTCCTTCAATAGTGGAAGAAGGAATGGTATCCTGACAAGGCCTGAATATACCGCCCTTAAATCTTTCACCTATGATTACGGACTCAATTTCAAGGTCTAATTCAAGCAATTTTAACTTATTCATAGCTCCTCACCCTTCAGAAGTCTGTAAAGGCTCAAAAACTTTGACGGTTTTATTCCTTTTGAAAATAACTCGTAAATTTCGGGGTATTTCTTTCTATTGTTAAATATCTCAACGGCAATGTGAATTTTGGATTGGAGACCTTCTTCTAACTGAACGAGCTTGTGCAAGAACGAACTTGGAGTTTTCACATTGATGATCTTCTCAATAATAATTTTTAACTCGTCTTTTGTATATTTCTCGTCGAATACTTTATAGTGTCTAACATTAAGGAAATTTTTATTATTTTCCTCAAAAAACCTCCAGTGCTTTCTTATCGGATACTTAATACTGGCAATGCTCAGGGATAAGCTTATAGGGGATCTCTCATCACTGCTACAATCTGGGAAATACTGCTCAAAAAGATTTAGGAACTTCTCAATAACCATTTTTGTTAATTCTGGGGAGTATTTGAATACGCCCAGCTCATCATATTCAGCAATTGGTTTTTTAATATCTTCAACTCTGCTAAACTCCTTCCAGAACTCTTTTAGCATTTCTTTATAGTCTTTGTTGAAATCTACTTGTAAAGCAAGGGGTCTGAACTCATCTTTCAGAACGTTTGCTTGCCTGAAATTGTAACTATCAATATATTCTTCAAACGCGTTTTGCAACCACGTTTCCAATTTGTTCTGATCCAAAGAGAACTTAAACCAGCAGACTTTAACACCCTCTTCTTCCCACACCGTTGCATATTCCCTGAAAGACTCACCCATCTCTCTTATTTTTAGGCATTTTTCACATACCCAATCTCTAACGGGTTCTTCTTTATTTTCTGGATGTTTCTTTATTGCTTTTCTCTGCTGGCATATATCACAGATGGGTGCCTCTAGTTTTCTTGGGAGTTCTGGTATAAGGTATCTTCTGTATACTCTAGTATCTCTACTGTTTAGGACATCAAGTTGATTTTCATATTCTTCCTTTGATTTTTTCTTACATTCTTCAATTTTTTCATACTCTTTGGTGCACTTCCTTGCTTGCAGAGTTTTTCTATCCAGTATTGAGCTTAATATTCCTAAGTCAGCTAAGGTTTCCTCCACTTCTATGTAAAAACCCCAATCCAAAAGCGGTTTAAATATTTCATTCAAATTTTGATTTGGAGGAAGAAACAAGACAATAAAATCAGAAGTGAAAAATATAACCTCGTCTTTGTAATTACTCACGGTCAAATTTATAATTTCCTCTCTTTTTCTGAGCAGATTTATATCATGTAGTCTGACAAAAGAGTGGGGGAATTTTATCCAGCATTTTACCAGCCTCGCTTGCCACTTGCCTTTGTCTGTGTCTCTTGTTCCAGTTGTCCTTTTTCCACCCTCCGCTTCTTTTATGCTTTTTACTCTTACTCCACTGTACTCAACTGCTATTGTGCCATCAGGCTCTGTAACTAATCTAGTATTTTTCTCAAGAACTCTGTATATTTTACCTACTAACTCAACATGTGTGTAAAGAGAAGTAATATTTCTAGGGAAGGATTTATCTTCAGGTGTTAGCAGGAGGTTAACTCTATACTTGTCCAGAAATTCCTCTTCAGATCGGCAATTCTGAATTTCATTAAATAATTTTTTCAAATCTTCAACTGTCCTAAATGCTGCCCACTGTCTCCCTTTACTCTTCTGAAGATCATAATACCTTTTGTTCCATAATTTAAAGATTCCTTTTTGAGGATGTTCTGGACCTCTGCCTCCCACAGCTCTTGAAACCGAAGAAGCCAAGTGGTCAGCAAGTATAAGTAGAAATAAGTTAAGTCTAAAGTTTTGTGGGATATTATCCCAATCTTTAATGCCTTTGTCACTTCTTATCTTATGGTGGTATTGTCCCCACCAAGAGGGGGAAGTAGGTTGTGAGATTCCAAAACTTTTGAAGTCAAAATCAACAAAAACATGCCCTTTCCAAGAATGTCCAATCTGTTTTTCAATGTCCTCCTTAACTCTACTATCGACTAATTTTCCTATATCATGCAATTCTGGAAGGAACTTTGTGGGCATTTATCATCTGCCTCCATAAAGTAAAATATCTGTCATTATTTAATTAATATATGTGAAATTTTTATAAACTTTATTATTACTTAGAACTTTAATGTTATAAAGGAAAAGTTGTATTATGATGCTCTTTTATCTGCAAATTATAAGAGTAATGCATGACTAAACAGGAACCATTTTCTAACCTACCGTAACTTTTTTAAGGCCTTCGACATAGCATTTGTTGATAACAAAATGTAATTAAAAACGTCCGGAGGTGATGCCCGGTGAGGAGGGTGAAAACGGGCATCCCCGGGATGGATGAGGTTCTCCACGGCGGGATTCCTGAGAGGAACGTTGTCCTCCTCAGCGGTGGCCCGGGAACTGGGAAGACCATCTTCAGCCAGCAGTTCATATGGAGCGGCCTCCAAAAGGGCGAGCCGGGCATTTATGTAGCCCTTGAGGAGCATCCTCTTCAGATCAGGGGAAACATGGCCGGATTCGGCTGGGACGTCAGGAAGTACGAGGAGGAGGGCCTCTTTGCTATGGTGGATGCATTCACAGCCGGAATAGGCAAGAGCAAGGAGTATGAGAAGTACATCGTCCACGATTTAACAGACATCAGAGAGTTCATAGATGTCCTCAGGACAGCCATAAAGGACATCAACGCCAAACGCGTGGTCATAGATTCTGTAACAACCCTCTACATCAACAAACCAGCGATGGCGAGGAGCATCGTCATGCAGCTGAAGAGGGTTCTTGCAGGTCTCGGTGTTACGAGCATCTTCGTCAGCCAGATAAGCGTTGGGGAGAGGGGCTTCGGAGGCCCGGGAGTTGAACACGGCGTAGACGGCATCATAAGGCTCGATCTGGATGAGATAGACGGCGAGCTTAAGCGCTCCTTGATAGTATGGAAGATGCGCGGAACGAGCCATTCGATGAGGAGGCACCCCTTCGAGATAACCGACAATGGAATAATTGTTTATCCGGACAAAGTTCTGAAGAGGAAAACTATCGTCGATGTTGAGTGAAAACTGAAGGGGGTGGTAGAATGGAGGTTCCGCTGAACCCGATCGGGAGGGAGGAGATACACAGGCTTGAGAGCATCCTGCTCTTCGCGACCCTCTTCAGGCCTGAGGTCATAGAGCTTATCAAGAATCCGGCCGAGAGGCTAACATGGGTCGACAGTCTTGCCGTTGCCGCTGGGGCGATAGCCAGGGAGAAGGCGGGCATGACGGTTAGCGAGATGGCGGAGGAGCTCGGCAGGACGGAGGCGACCATAAGGAAGCACCTCAAGGGCGAAACAAAAGCCGGCCAGCTCGTCAGGGAAACCTACGAGCTCATAAAAGCCGGAAAACTCGATGAGCTCGTCAGGAACATCGAAATTCTGGCCAGGGGCGGGGTCGTCCCGGCCGAGGAGTGCGAGAGGCTCAGGAGAAAAGTTGAGGAGCTTGAATCCAAGAACCACGAGCTCAAGACAAAGCTCGAAAACGTCAGAAAAATCCTTGACGACATGCTCGAAAGGATAAGGGAGGTGGAAATGCAGCTCTGACCTTTTATCCGTTTCCATTCTTTCTCAGGCTCTCCTCCCATGTCAGTATCATGTGGGTGAAGGTCTCGTCGTCCTCCTCGATGCCGCGCTTTATCTCGGAGACGTGGGCGTATCTGGCCTTGAGCTCTTCAAGTATGTAATCCACGGCCTTTTCCGGATCGGCCGTCTCGCCGCAGGTATAAACGTCTATGGCCGCATATCTCTTCTCCGGCCACGTGTGTATGGATATGTGGGACTCAGCGACTATAACCATGCCGCTCACACCGGTGGGAGAGAACTTAAAAAAGTAGCTCGCTTTGACTTCCATATTGCCAATCTTTGCAGCTTTGAGGAAGATTTCTCTTATTCTATCAGCACTCTGGAGAATTTCCTCATCGCAACCCGCTGCCTCAACAACATAGTGAAATCCTATCGTCTCCATGGTTCTCACCTACTTTCAACTTTTCACATTCGCTTTTTAAACTTAAGCCCAACCATTAATTTTAAAACTCATTAGCTCCAACTATCGAGCAATTGAGAACATGGAAATTCAGCAGTGTGTAAAAAATCTTAGAGGGGTGTAATTATGGCTAAAGCCAGAACCAAGAAGAAAAAGAAAAAGCCTGAAGACTTCCTTCCGCGTTCTGCCTCTGAGAGTGTGCGGAATAAGAAGCGGGAAAAACTTGGGTTTTTGGTGAAGATGAATGTCAGACAGATGATAATAATACCGCTGGCGGTTTTCATAATCGCTGCCCTCGTGCTTGCGGTGCATTTTCCGACCCTTGGAATTGATCTGCAGGGCGGTGTGGTTGTAACGGCTCAGGGCGTCGATGCAAATCCCGATGCTCTGGCCAAGTATATAAGTAGTGAAATCGGTGTTCAGGTCAGGGTTGAGAGCTTTTCGGGTCTGAACCAGAAAGGTGTAAGGATATACGCCCCGGTGGGAACTGATCCGACAGCCATAATAAAGGCCATGAGAACGAAATATCCGAACGCGGAATACACCCACAGCGAAGTTCAGCCCACCTTCGGTAAGATTGCCCAGCAGCAGGGCATAAAGGCAATAATTTTCGCCTTCCTCGGTATGGCCGTGGTGGTTTTTCTGTTCTTCAGGAATCCTGTATCTGCGAGCGCCATAGTCTTCTCGGCATTTTCTGATATGACAATAGCGCTTGCCCTGATGTCTATCATAGGAATCCAGCTCACAACGGCCACAATTGCGGCGTTGCTTATGCTTATAGGTTACACTGTTGACAGCAACATCCTACTGACAACGAGACTGCTGAGAAGGAAAGAAGACACAGTGGAGGATGCGTATTTGTCTGCAGTTTCAACGGGCTTCACGATGAGCACGACAACCCTCGGAGCTCTTATAGTGCTCCTCGCTATATCGACATCACAGGTCATAGACAGCATTGCAATTGTCCTCATATTTGGACTTCTGGCTGATTTCATGAACACGTGGATCTTCAACGCGGGTGTTCTCAGGTGGTATATTCTCCGCAAGGGTGCAGGGAGGGTTAAAAAATGAGAAAGGGTAGAAAGAATCTGCTGAAAAACTGGAGGGTCATGCTCCTCACTCTGGTGCTGCTTGGATCAATATTCACCCTGGCTGTCAGGCCTCTGACGTATGGTATAGATATCAGCGGCGGTGTTGCCCTCGTAGTTGAGACGGAAAAACCCGTCAACACGAATGTCATGAATACCGTCGTTCTCTCCCTCCAGAACAGGCTCAATACATTTGGTGTCAAGGATATAACAGTAGAAGCCCAGGGTAATCAGATAATCCTCGTCAAAGTCGCCAATGTAACGACGGCGGAGCAGGCACAGGGTATAAAACAGGTTATTGAACAGCAGGGTGTCTTCTACATGGAGTTCCTTGGGGATGTTTTTGCTACGGGTAAAGATGTCGAGCAGGTCTTCCCGTATAAGGTGCAGGATACAAAATGGGAGGTGCCTTTCAGGATTTCAAAATCAGCGGCCGAGAAATTCGCCCAGCTGGCTAAAGGAAAGGCCGGTTACCCTGTTGATTTCTTCCTCGATGTTCCTGAAAACTCACTCATGGTAATGCCGAAGAACATCTATGATGAGATGAACAGCACTGATTTCAACTCACAGGTTCCTACAGCCCCAAGGTTGATGGAGAGAATAACAAAGGCTTTCCATATCACCCCTGTCATCTATAAAAACCAGAGCGCCGATGAGATAATCAAAATGGCCAAGGAACTGAAAAAGGACAGGATTGTTCTGATCAACGTCGAGAGCAATGTGGCAAAGGAGGTGGAGGAGAAGGCCAGTGCTGAGGGATTGACCGTCAGAACAGTGACCCAAGCTAAAGGTGAGAGCGATAAGGCTCTGGTAACGAGAGTTCTTGGACTCTACGGGCCATATGCGGTTGGTGCTGGGCTGGCAGAGGGTATCCCGAGGCAGGATGTTCAGATTCAGGGCTCATCACCTGATAGACTTAGTGCCATGCAGGAGGCCCACACGATAGCCACAGTTCTCCAGACTGGATCCCTTCCTGTTAAGCTCAAGGTCGTGGGCATGGAGTTTATCTCACCCAGACTCGGGGAGGACTTCAAGAATCAGGCAGTGTATGCCGGAATTGGAGCTCTGATTGCCGTTCTGCTGATAGTCTATCTCCACTACAGAAGGCTGAAGATAGCCATTCCTGTGGCTTCAACGAGCCTCTTTGAGGTGATAATAATCCTTGGAGTTGCTTCACTCATCAAATGGAACCTTGATCTCCCAAGTATAGCCGGCATCATAGCGGCTATAGGAACGGGTGTTGACCAGCAGATCGTTATAACCGATGAGCTCCTCGGGGGAAAGAGCACGGGCAGAATCTCACGCAGGCTCGGCATGCTGAGGCGGATGGGCAGAGCGTTCTTCGTCATTCTGGCTTCAGCAACGACGACTGTGGTTGCCATGTCATTCCTGCTGGTTTACTTCGTCGGAAGCCTCAAGGGCTTTGCAGTGACGACAATACTCGGCGTCCTCATAGGGATAGGCATAACCAGACCTGCCTATGCTGAAATCGCCAAATACCTCCTTGCGGGTGAAACATGATGTTCGTCATCATAATGGGAGCCGGCAGGGTTGGATATCTGGTAGCCAAGATGCTTGAGAATGAGGGGGATGATGTTACAATAATTGAAATGAACAAGGAGAGGGCCAAGGAGCTCTCCTTCCTGCTCAACGGCCTCGTCATAGAGGGCGATGCCACAGACCAGAAAATCCTTGAGGAGGCCAACATAAAGCAGGCGGCGGCGTTTGCAGCTTTAACAGGGAAGGACGATGCCAACCTGCTTGCATGCATACTCGCCAAGCACCTAAACCCCAAAATCAAGACGATACTGAGGATCAGCAATCCCAAGAACAAAGCTCTTTTTGAGGAGATAGAGGACTTCCGCAGGTATTTTGATTTCATAATCTCCCCTGAGGAGATAGCGGCTGAATACATCTTCAGAAACATAGTAACCCCCGGCTTCAACAGGGTTCTCTTCCCGCGTGAGGGTGCGGAGATAGTTGAATTCAGAATCGACGAGGAGAAGGACATCGCAGGAAAAACCGTCAAGGAGCTCAATCTTCCGCGGGATTCATTGATAATAGCCATCTATGATGAAAAGGGAAACCTCACAATACCCTCCGGAGACACCAAGCTTCCCAGCAAAGGGCAGGTAATAGTGTTTGCAAAGAACAACGCATTGAATGAAATTAAATCTATACTTGAGCGGAAGAGAAAGGAGGAACAAGGCTGAACATTCCCTTGCTCTTTTATTCCCTTCCTTTTGCCCTACCATAAACTATTTAAGGTGATTAAAAAAGCCAAACTTGGTAACTGTTTTCATATTCATCGGGGGGCTCATCATGGAGGACGTCATTAAACAGATTGTTGATGCTGAAAAGGCCGCAGAGGAGAGGATTGAAAAGGCGAAGGAAGATGCCAAAAAGATTGTTCTTAAGGCTAAAGAAGACGCCAAAGCCCTTGAAAAGGAAATAATTGAAAACGCTGAGAAAGAAGGCGCTCTTCTGATAGAGGAGAAGAAAAAGGAGGGTGAAAAAGAAGCCCGGCTCATTCTCAGCCAGGGTGATGAGGAGCTTGAGGCGCTTAAGGAAAAGGCCACCAAAAACTTTGAACGGGCCATTGATGCGGGTATAAAGCTCGTAAGAGGGAGCTGAAATGTTTAAGCCTGAGGAAATGGCCAAAATCGATATCATAAGTCTTGGAAGATACAAGGATAGACTTCTAACATACTTACATGAGAAGGGAGTGGTTGAGGTCAGAGAGGTGGATGTTAAGCTCGCCCAGAAGGATGCTCCCAACGAGTTCTACAGAAAGGCAGCATCATACAGCATAAGCATTTCCCGCCTCGTTGATTTTCTGAGAGCCCATAGGAAGGAAGCTGGGGGAGGCCTGAAGGAGTTCCTCTTTCCACCTGAAAAGGAGAAGAGAACCTACAGATACAAGAGCATCGAACAGCTGATAAAGGATGTTGAAGCCTTCTTAGAAAAAGTTGAGCCTGAGATAAAGGCGGTTGAAGGGAAACTAAATGCAACACAGACCGAGATAGAGAGGATAAAGGCAAACATTGCCATCCTGGAGCTTCTATCTGTTCTGAACATCGAGGTTGATTACCTCAAATCAACGGACATGCTTGAGATTGTTGTCGGAACCGTCGAGAGGGACAGATACAGAGCGCTGATGGAGGATTTAAAGGAGGTAGTTGGACAGAGATTTGTCAGTGTTTCAAAGGAGCTCAAGGATAAATACCTTCTTGTTCTTGTATTTCTCAAAGGGGACTACGAGAAGGCAAATCCCGTTCTGGCCAAGCACTCTCTGGAGAGGATTGAGATTCCGGAAGGCACAGGCACCCCGAGAGACCTGATAATCGAGTATAACAAGAAACTCAGGGAGAAGGAAGAGGAGCTTGAAAAGGTCAGAAAAGAGGCGGAATGGCTCTCGGAGCAGTATTACAATGAGACTGCCTTTTATCATGAGCTGATGGAGAATGAGAGGGATAAAGCCACCATACTGAGCAATCTGGTTAGAACCAACATGACGTTTGCTCTTACAGGCTGGCTGCCCAAGAAGAATGTTCCTGAAGTCGTTGAGGGAATTAAACAGCTGACTGAGAACAAGGCATACATAAACATCAAAGACCCGAAGCCGGAGGAGCTGGATGAAATTCCCATCAAGCTCAAAAATCCGAAGTTTATCGAGCCCTTTGAGATGCTCACGGAGATGTTCGGTGTTCCCAAATACAATGAGTTTGATCCTACTCCCATAATGGCATTCACCTACTCCTTCTTCTTTGGATTCATGCTCACGGACTTCATGTACGGTCTTATTGTGGGCATTGTCGCTGCCATTCTTATCAAAGGGCACAGACACCTCAGAGATGGCACATGGAGGTTTGCACACATACTCCTCTTCAGCTCCTTCTTTACAATGTCTCTTGGAATAATTTTCGGCAGCTACTTCGGGAATGCCCTTGATCTGGCAGGATTCCACGTGCCGAGGCTGCTTGATACCATGAGGGGCGCCCTGACGGTCCTTGAAATTGCCCTAGCAATAGGCCTGGTGCATATGTTCATAGGTTACACCCTCGGATTCATAGTCAAGATCAAGAACGGTGAGCTAAAAGATGCTCTGCTGGAGCAGCTTTCATGGATGCTCATAATATCTGCGGTGGTGCTCTTTGTAATCTCAGAGAACCATCCCGGGCTTGCAACGGCAGCTAAAGGCATATTCGGAGCTGGGTTTGTCCTCTTCGTGCTCAGCGAACTCAAGAACGGCGGTCTGGCAGCTTTGCTTATAATTTCGGACTTCTTCGGTTTTGTGGGGAACTGGCTCAGCTATGCAAGGCTGATGGCATTGGCTCTAGCAACATCGGGCATAGCGATGGTTGTAAACATCCTTGTCCAGATGATCTGGGGCATTAAGATAGGCCCCCTCTCCATTGGCCTCGCACTCGGCGTTGTGCTCTTCATCGGCGGCCAGTTCTTCTCAACAGCAATAAACTCCCTTGGAGCTTTTGTTCATTCACTCCGTCTTCATTATGTTGAATTTTTCGGAACATTTTATTCAGGTGAAGGAAGGAAGTTTGAGCCCTTCAGGGCTAAGAGAGAAATCTCAAAACTGGAGTTAGATGTTGAAGCTTAAGGAGGTGTTGAAAAATGGATCCAATAGTTTATGTATCTCTGGGAGCGGCTCTGGCTGCTGGAATAGCCGGAGCGGCCTCTTCATTTGGTGTTGGTATAGCTGGAGCAGCTGCTGCTGGAGCGGTCGCAGAGGACGAAAAGAACTTCAAGAACGCCCTCATACTTGAGGGTCTCCCAATGACCCAGAGCATCTACGGTCTCATTACACTGTTTCTGATACTTATGGTCTCAGGAATTCTCGGTGGCGGCTTCAAGTTCAAAAACCCCAACGACATAGATAACATCATAAAGAGTGCCATACTTCTCGGCGCCGGACTTACGGTTGGTCTTACAGGCCTTTCGGCCATACCGCAGGGTATAATCTCGGCAGCGGGCATAGGTGCTGTTGCTAAGAACCCCAAGACCTTCACGCAGGGCATTATATTCGCTGCAATGGCCGAGACAATGGCAATATTTGGCCTCGTCGGTGCCCTGATAATGATCGTTACAGGGGTTGGGTTCTGACCCTTCCCTCCAATCCTTCAGGAGGAAGAGCAATGGAAGGAGCACAGCTCATCATTGAGGAGATCAACAGAGAAGCGGAGCAGAAGATAAGCTATATTCTCAACCAGGCGAGGGAGGAGGCTGAGAAAATCAAGGCCGAGGCTGAGAGGAGAGGGAAGGCAAAGGCCGAGTGGATACTCCGAAAGGCCCAGACGCAGGCAGAGATAGAGAAGCAGCGCATAGTGGCCAACGCCAGACTTGAGGTCAGAAAGAGAAAGCTCGCCCTTCAGGAGAAGCTGATACAGGAAGTTCTCAGTGCCCTAAAGGAGAAGCTTGCAGGGCTTCCGGAAGAGGAATACTACTCAATGCTGGTTGAGCTGATAGCTCAGGGAGTTCGGGAGATTAACGAGGATAGGATTATAGTGAGCTCAAACAGAGCCACCCTTGAGCTCATTGAAAGGAACCTTGATGATTTTAAGGCAAAGATTGTGGAAAAACTCGGTAGAACTGTGGAAATTGAACTTGGGGATGAGGTGGAAACGATAGGCGGTGTCCTGATTGAGAACCCGGACAGAACCGTCAGAATCGACAACAGATTTGAGGCAAGGATGGAGAGGCTCAAGAGTGAGCTGAGGGCTGAAATCGCCAACGTGCTCTTTGGGTGATTTGAGATGGAAGTAACAGCCGTAACTGGAATCCTGGACACCACGCTTGCCCTCATATTTACATGGGTGGGATATAAAACGACCCGAATACTCTGGAAATACACCCCCTATTCATATCCCAATGCAAGGATCATGGCCATGGAAGCGAGACTTTTCAGCGAGCAGAAGTTCAACGAGCTGGCTGAGTCAAAAACATTGAACAACTTTGTCATCAACCTCGAAGACAGCGATTACAGAGATTATCTGGCCAACCTTCCAAGTTATGATGCCGAATCAATAGACAGGGCGCTCGATAAAGCACTGGCCGGAATCTACAGTCTCATGTTTAAAATTCTGCCCAAGAGAGTTAACCCCTTCTTCAGGCTGCTCCTTCAGGAGTGGGATGTCAGGAATATTGCAAGCGCCGTTAAGGCTAAAATCCGTGGAGAGCCGGCTGTTAATTATATAACCGACCTTGGCACAATGCCCCAGAAGGTAAAGGCCATAGCTGATTCCAAAAGCATGGAGGAAATTCTGGTTATCCTCGAAGGAACTGAATATGAGGAAATCTATCAGAAGCTTCTCCTCGGAGAGATAGGTGTTGATGAATTTGAGACACAGCTTTATAAGATGCACTACTCTAAGCTCCTTGAATACGCCGAATCGAGGAAGGACGAGGAAAAAGTAATACTCAAAGAATTTGTGAGGCTTAGAATTGATAAACTCAACATACTCACAATCCTCAGGGCAAAGGCCCACGGCTTAAAAGCAGAACTTATCAAACCCTCCCTTATACCTGGGGGAACCCTGAACAGAAAAACCATTGACACGCTCCTTAATGTAGAGGATCTCGGTATGGCGCTGGCGGAGCTTGACTCCACTAAGTATGGAGAGATTATAAGGAATGTCAGGGAGGAGGCTGAGAGAGACCTCTCGGTTCTCGACAGAGAGCTTGAGAGATACATCAGGCAGAGACTCAGGGAGCTAACGAGATTCTATCCTCTGAGCGTTGCGGTGCCGCTGAACTTCCTGCTCCAGAAAGAGGCTGAAGTCAAAAAGCTCAAGGCCATAGCAAAGCTCATTGAGGACGGCATTCCTCCCGAGAGGATAAAGGAGATTGTGGGTGAGCTAACATGAAGATAATTGTTATGGGGGACAACGACACCGCTCTTGGCTTCAAGCTGGCAGGGGCTCACGAGGTTTATTCCTTTGGAGAAACATCTCTGGACACCGAGAGGGCAAGGAATAAGATCAGGGAGCTTGTTGAAAGGAATGATGTTGGTATTATACTCATAACTGAAAGACTTGCCCAGAAAATTGAGATTCCTGATGTCACTTTTCCAATCATTCTTCAGATTCCTGACAAGAGAGGCTCACTTTTTGGTGAAGAACAGCTTAGGGAAATTGTAAGAAAAGCGATAGGTGTTGAGTTGAAGAGGTGAAAGAAAATGGGGAAGATAATTAGAGTTACCGGACCTTTGGTTGTTGCGGATGATATGAGGGGCTCCAAGATGTACGAGGTCGTCAGGGTAGGTGAAATGGGGCTCATCGGAGAAATCATCAGGCTTGAGGGCGACAGGGCTGTCATCCAGGTCTATGAGGAAACGGCAGGTATAAAACCCGGAGAGCCAGTTGAAGGAACAGGTGCTTCTCTGAGCGTTGAACTCGGCCCAGGACTGCTTACCTCGATTTATGACGGTATTCAGAGACCGCTTGAGATTCTCAGGAAGGAAAGCGGAGACTTCATAGCGAGAGGCCTTACAGCACCTGCCCTTCCAAGGGACAAAAAGTGGCACTTCACCCCAAGGCTCAAGGTTGGGGATAAGGTTACGGGCGGCGATATTCTCGGTGTCGTCCCTGAGACGAGCATAATAGAGCACAGGGTTATGGTTCCGCCGGGGATAGAAGGGGAGATAGTTGA
>WAPO01000028.1 GCA_015520705.1 Thermococcus sp.
AATACGTGGGCTCTAGACCAGTTCTCCTGGGCCTTTCCGATGGGCTTTATAACTGCAAATGGATTCACACAACCCTTAACCTCCGGGTACTTAGGGTAGCTGATCACGTATGCTCCGTACGCTCCAATCAAGAGCAAGACCACAAATATGGCCAGTAACGCACGCTTCCGCATCAACCCCCCCCAACAGAGGTTTTGCATTACCATTATAATAGCTTGTGGTATATAAGCTTTATTTAAACCAAAAGTTAACAACCAAATCGGTGATAAATTAAACAAAGTACAGCATCAACTAAATAAATGCTCTATTTTTATAGATGTCCAACAACATGTTCTACTAAACCCCTATTCGAACTCATAGTCCCTCTCCCTCATTTCACACACAATTTTGGTTATGTCCTTCACATTGTGTGTAGTCTATCTCCTCCTATGCAAACTGGATAAGCTCCTCAAGCGTCATCTCTTAAGCTTCAACTTCAGCAACAGGCTCTGAACGTCGAGGAAGAGTTTCTCAACCTAGACCTCCACCTCCTCCATTCTCCCACCAGCTTTAATATGGCTTGAAGCTATTTAACCCTTCTCGTTCTCTTCCACTTTCTCAAACTCTCCCCAAACATCTTCCTAACCGCCTTGCCGATGTCAGGCCGAGTTCTGTTGCAGTTCCGGCCCATTCAATTTCACCCTCATAAGCAAAAACGCCTATTCCGTTGCTCGTCGTTCCGGTGGTGTTGTAGCCGAGTCTCAGCAGAGTGCAAGTTTTGGCCTCCGTTGCCCTCATTATCGCGTTGGCCATAATACCAACTGTCAGACCTTCCCGTATGATGAGCGCGATGTTTATAGTCCCCGGTCTCCAAGGCGGAGGAACCTCATCGGCTATGGATGGATTGGTAATGCCAGCGGTGACGTACGCGGTAACGCTCCCGCTCATTGCAACCGAGAGAACCTTACGCAGCTCCGCGGCAGTCATGAAGCCCACGAAGTTCTTTAATCCGTTCTCCCATTCAAATGCAAGGCAGTCCGCTTTGTAATCACTCGAGTAGTTCTTGTGAACCATTATGAAGAAGCCGTTGGCCTTGTCAGCCCCCGTTGTGGGGTGTGTTGCTCAGTACCACCTTGGACTTCTCAAAGCTTCTGATGAAATGCCCGAACCTCATAGGATGAAGTTGGGTCTAGGGGCTATAACCATTCCTGTTAAACGATTCCGTTTGCTGAAAGGTTATTAAGTCCCGGGGAGAGTTTAATCAGGTGGTTATATGGGAGCGGAGGAGCACAGGGCAAAGGCCCCGAAGAAGTTTAAGTTTGCTGTTGTAACGGTCAGCGATACAGCAAGCGCCGGCAAAAAGGAGGATTTAAGCGGCCGATATATAATCGAGGAGCTGGAGAGGGAAGGAAATGAAAACGTCTATTACAGAATCGTTCCTGATGAAAAGCTTGCAATTCTGAAAGCGGTGCTCGAAGCCCTCGAAAAGGCTGAGGTGATAATCACAACGGGCGGCACAGGAATAACGAGGAGGGACATTACAGTTGACACTTTAAGGCTACTCTTCGACAGAGAGCTCGTGGGATTTGGAGAGATTTTCAGACTGAAAAGCTATGAGGAAGTGGGAACCGCCGCTGTGCTGACAGGAGCAACGGCCGGAATAATCAGAAGCGGGGAAAGGGCGGCGGTTATTTTCTGCCTGCCGGGGAGTTTGAATGCGGTGAAAACTGGGGTAGAAATAATCAGAAAGGAGGCATATCACATCCTCAAGCATGCGGGGGAGTGAAGATGCGCGAGTTCAAAAAACTGACTCCATACCAGAAGGCCTTTGAGCTGATGCTCGGTGATCTGGAGGAGCTCAGAGAGCTCGAAGAGGTTTCTCTTTCAGATGCCCTCGGGAGGGTTCTGGGAGAGGATATCGTTTCGCCAATAGACAGTCCTCCTTTCGACAGGTCGGCCGTTGACGGATATGCTCTCCGTGCTGAGGACACGTTTCAGGCCAGGGAATATAACCCGGTGGAGCTTAAGATTGTGGATGAAATTGCCGCGGGAGAGGAGAGCACTGCCAGAGTTGAGCCAGGAACTGCCGTAAAGCTCCTTACGGGAGCAAAAATGCCCGAAGGAGCAAATGCCGTTCTGATGCAGGAGATGGCGGAGAGAGAAGACAGCATTATCAAAGTCCTCCGGCCGGTTGCACCCGGTCAGAACGTTGCCTTCGCCGGGGAAGATGTGAAGAAGGGAGAGACCGTCCTAAGGAAGGGGCAGATCCTCAGACCTCAGGATTTGGCACTGCTCAAAAGCCTTGGCTTCAAGGAGGTTAAGGTTAAGAGAAAGCCTAGAGTCGGGATAATCATCACCGGAAGCGAGCTCATTGAGGAGTTTGACGTAGAAGCCCTGAAGAAGGGCAGGATCATGGAGAGCAACTCTGTAATGCTGGAAGGCCTGGTCAGGCAGTATTTCGGGGAGCCCCGCCTCTACGGTTTAGTTCCAGACGATGAAGAGGTGATTGGGGAGAAAATCAGAAGGGCAAAAGCTGAAAATGATCTCGTTCTCGTAACAGGAGGCTCAGCGTTTGGTGATATGGACTTTGCCCATCGCTTCGTCAGGTTGATCTTTCACGGGACGACCATAAAACCCGGAAGGCCCATAGGCTATGGGGAGGGAGTCTTTGTTATGAGTGGCTATCCTGCTGCGGTTTTTGCTCAGTTTCATCTCTTCGTCAAATACGCACTTGCAAAGCTGGCCGGAGCACGATTTAAGCCCGTAAAAGTGACAGCCGAGCTGACGGATAGAATCCCCTCACAGCTCGGCAGGTATGAGTTTATCAAGGTCTGGTATGAGGAGGGAAAGGCAAGGCCGATGAAAAAGAGGGGTAGCGGCATAATAAGCGCCCTCGTCAGGAGCAACGGATACATCGCAGTGCCGGAGAACAGCGAAGGCTATCTGGAAGGAGAAAAGGTAGAAGTGATTCTCTATTAATCTCTATCCTTTTTAGCCACACCAAGTTCTTCAGAGAAAAGGGGGGAATTAAAGCGTTTTGCCATTAGCAACACTTCTCTCTTTTGTTTCTCCCTCTCTTCCATAATTTCTTTTAGCGCATTGGTTCTCGCCCAGGGAATTATTTCCCGTATTTTGTCGTCCGGCTCTTCCGGCTCCTTTTCTTCCATTCAGCTACACCAGTTGTTAACAGGAATTTAAAGTAAATAAGCCTTTTCTATACGGATTTTGCACTGTAAGCTCAGAGAACTGCAAAATCTGTATAGAACATAAAAGGGCATGCTATGGCCCGCCCTTAACCCCCAGCCTCATCGGTGCCTCACGGCGAACTCGGGCGGGTTAACCCAGGCGGGCCTCAGCTGTGCTCGGCCTGGGTTTCCCACGGTCATTGCGCTCCGTAACGCGGAAGGCCCTCCCGCGGGGACCTCGCTGAGGCCGAGCTGTAGCCCCCGCATCGCCCCCCGGTTCATTCTCCCCGGGGTCCTCGCGCAGGGGCAGTAATGGGTAGAAAAGAAGAGGTATATAAGGTTATGCTCATGCCATAATCTTCTTTAGCTGGGCAAGAATCCTTTTATCAAGACTCTCTTCCTCAACAACAAGAATCAATGTCCCATTGGTCACCACCGCAAAATCCCTGAGCTTTGAGAGGAACTTCATTATGCTCTCAGGAGAGTTATAAACGGTAAGGTATTCGAGGCAATCAATTATGACAACTCCTCTCCGATTGGATTTTGAGAGTTCTTCAAAATATCTGTAGGAAAGCTCCGTCATTCTGCCCAAGTCTGTGGGGGAGATTGTGTTTTTGAATTTCCCTTGGAAGGGAACTGTCGTCACGAAGTAGCAGCTCCATTTCTCAGGAACATCCACAACATCCCTAAGAAATGCGAGCGCTGGAACCTCCTTCAGGGAATTCTTGAGCTCGTGATATTCTTTGCTATTGAGCAGCATGACCCCGGTTTTTAAATCAATTTTTGGGACTTTATTAGCTCCCTGTTTCAGGAAGGGCTCCGAAGAAACGAGCTTCATCATTGCAAGAATCATGGCTATGATGAGAATAGCTGAAAAAGTGAAGCCTATAGGCCTGTACCATACATCCAAGCCAAATAATGCTGCTGGCACTAAATGGATACCAAATAGTATAATCCCGATGTATAAGTATTTGATAGCACTTTTGTATATTTCTTCGGTTTCCTTCAGAAATATTCCACCCATTATAACAAATATCCCACTTATCCCAAAGGAGGCTCCTGCAGTTACTACCCATTCTACATTCTGGGTGTATTCATAGAGACCCAAGAGATACAGGAGGAAAATTGTGGGTATTGGAACAAACCACAGGATATTCTTATACTCTATCCTGATAGATTCTTCTTTCAGGAACTTCACTGACCCATAGAAAATTAGTGCAGAGAATATTGTAAATGTAAGTGAGCTCACAGTGAGATAACTGGATGAAAGAAATATTGAAAGGAAGTCAAATATCCATGCTAGGGAAAATGCAAGGGCTGATCTTCTCCTATTTTTCAAGTATGCTCTAAAAAGGATAACCGCTCCAATCCAGTCTACTAACATAACGATAAAAGCTTCAGCCGTAATCAGTGCCTGCAAACCATCCACATTTTTCACCCCAGAGTTCTTTCGGGATTACCGAATCCATCCCATTCAAAGGGATTCTCAGGTGGAACCCTGATGGCTGTCTCATCTTCCATTTTAATAATCAAAAGCTCAGGTCTAGCTATTACCATGCCCACTTTCCCTCTCTCATCATATCTGACTATCCTATAGCTCCCGTCAGTTAACTTAAGCGGGAATATCAAGGTAAATGGCCAGTTTGGGTAGTACCAAAAGTTTTCTCTTTTCTGGATACCTATGAGATCCCCAAAGCCATAGTAACCATAGAATGGTATCAAAATTGCGTTTTCAAATGTCTCATGAAGATAAGAGAAAAGAATGGAATCAATTCCAACGCCGCTTATCATTATTGTTTCAATATCCTCTGCATGCTCCTCAAAAAGGGACATAAGGGGTGGTGCAGACCTGATAGTGTTTATTCTGTCTTTTCTCATAACTCTCTTGGTATATTTAACCAAGGGATCCAGTAATTTTAAAACAGCATCAAGCCCTTGATCATGATATACTTTTTTCAGCCCATCAGTTTCCATGCCTATGAAATACAGAACACCCCCATAGCTCCAGACGAGCTCGCTTATCTCATCCTGATACCAGCCGTATGGCCCATGGGCAAGTGCTCTCATCTGGTGAGACTCATCGTAGATTTTATCAAGATCGTAAATCCTGTCAAGCGCCTCCCGCAAGTATGTATGGAGGATTGAAAGATACTCCCTGTCCCAGTGCCCGATGGCCCTCTCTCTCGTGGTTCCAGAGGACTGGTAAAAACGTATCCGCCCTCTATAGTTATCTGGGACAAATTCCAACCAGTTATTGCGGAGATAATCCTCCTCAACAGCCATACCTGAATTAAAAATCTTCTCGAAAATCTCCATGAGGCTTCCCTGGAAGAGTTCATCAATGTTGAGATGCTTCCACTTTGATCTCCAGTATGGTGTATTATTCAGGTGAAATTCAAAAATCCCTCTTAGGTATTCCGCACATTCCTTTTCTCCCACCTGCAATGGCGTCTGATAGATTTTGTCCAATATGTCGCGGTAATCCATATTGGATATTTTAATCTGAGATGTATAAAAACTTTTCTTCTGGATTATTGCCTTTAAATCCTTGGATAAAACCTAACACTTAAATATTACAAACACGACAGTTAATAGGGTGAAATCTGGTGTATCTGGCAGTTGGACGGATTGACAAAGAGGGAATTGAAGATTTGAACTACACGCTTGAGACAGCCCTGAAAACAACGCCTTTCTGGAAAGAGAAATTTGAGGGGGTTGAGTTTGATACACTGACTCCTGAGGCCCTAGCATCCCTAACAGACAGGGTGTATATTACCCCCCATGATATATACAAACGGGACAAGGTATGGCCGGACTATATCAGAGAGAGAAGGGTGTTTTACACAGTTATGAGAACAAGCGGGACAACTGGAAAACCCAAGCGGGTGCCATACACTGTAGATGACAGGTTCAGAACGGCGAGACAGGTAGAACCGTGGATCAGGGAATACATGGATAAAGGGGATATTATAGCTTCATTCTTTCCCCCTCTTCCGTCATCCTCCGGAATGTTTGCATTCGGGGCATTTGAAGCCCTCAAAGCAAAGTCAGCATACTACCAGATACCCATACAATATCTGATGAATAGGAATCTCCTCTTAAAAGAGCTGAGGGACATTAAACCGACAGCCCTGTTCTGTCTGCTTGCCACTGCATACAACCTCGGACTCATACTGCCAGATGACATCAGGGCAGATATTCAGACCATAGTTGTTGGTGCTGAGACTCTTACACCCGAGCTCGCGAAAGCCACGCTTGAGCTGTTTGAAAACGCTGTGATCATAGACAACTACGGCTCCACAGAGGATGACCTCACAGGTTACAGGATAATAACCAAAAAGAAAACAACAAGGTTCTATTTCAGGGACTCAATTGTTATTCTGAAAGACACAGATGATGTATATAAAGAATACAAACGCATGTATATCACGAAGGTCATGAAGGATGGGGAGCTAACCGGACTTCCTCTGTTCAATTACGACATCGGGGATCTCGCAAAGGTTGTTGATGGCGAGGTGAAGAACATAATCCGCGTTAAGGATGTTGTAACCCTTGCCGGGGCGAAACTTCACATTGATCAGCTTATGGAAATTGTTTATAACCATCCTGATCTCATGGATTTTGTCATTATATATCATCCGCTCTCCCCGGCCAACCCAAGGCCAAAGGCGGTGATCAGAGTTGCATACCGGGAGAAAAAACCTGCGGGAATCGAGGATGAGGTCAGGGAGCTGATATATGAGGCCAACAATCCTGTCAGATATGAAGTGGAAGAATCCAAGCAGGCGGAGCTGATTATCGAAGCCGTGCCCATGGAAGAGCTCAGAAAAGACCTTCCCCAGAGGCCTGGAAAGACAAAGAGAATCTACATTGCCGGCAGGGACGTCTGATTCTGCCTTTCCGGCATGCTTTTCTTTGTTATAATGCCAAAATTTATTTAAGACTGCTGTCAGATTTCTAATCAGGTGAGAGAGATGGATGCGAAGATAATCCACGATGGAATTCACGGGAGCATGAAGCTCGGCGGGCTGATTCTTGACCTCGTTAAAACCCCTGAATTTCAGAGGCTGAGGAGCATACGACAGCTCGGACTGGCCTATCTTGTCTATCCCGGGGCCAACCATTCCCGCTTTGAGCACTCACTCGGGGCATACTACATTGCAAAGAGGCTCTCCCTTGAAGTTGGACTTGACGAGGAGGAAGCCACGATACTTGAAGTCGGCGCGCTTCTGCACGACATCGGCCACGGCCCGTTCTCCCACACATTCGAGCAGATTTACAGGCACTACGTGAAGCAGTATGACCACATGAGACTCGGACAGAACATCATCCTCGGGAACATTGACATAATTGACGGGGAGCTTGAGGGCAGAAAGATGATTCCGGAGATTATAGGGGAATACGGCTACAAACCCCGTGAAATCGCGGATCTGGTTCTCGGCAGGTATCGGAAGAGGTATCTTGGCCAGATGCTTCACGGGGATGTAGATGTTGATCAGCTCGACTACCTCGTGAGGGATGCGCACTACACGGGAGTTGCCCATGGAATAATTGATCTGGAGAGACTCCTCAAGGTTCTCCGGATACACGATGGAGAGCTTGTGGTGGATGAGAAGGGCATTGAGGCCGTTGAGGGCATGATGGTGGCGCGCTCTCTGATGTATTCCCGGGTATATTTCCACCACACGGTGAAGATAGCGGAAGGCATGCTGACGAGAGCCCTTGAATTTGCCCTTGAGGCGGAGCAGCTCTGGGATTTCTGGAAGATGACGGACTGCAGGGTTATTGTGGAGCTTGAAGATCTTGAAGGCTATCCCCAGGAAATTGTCAGGCGCATCAAATATCGCAATCTCTTCAAGGCAGCGGTTCTGGCAAATGCGGATGAGCTGAGCAACGAGGAGAAGAAGGAACTGCTGGCGGCATACAGGAACGTCAGGAAGAGGCAGGAAATAGAGAGAAATCTTGCAGACGCTGTTGGCGCCAGAGAGGGGGAGATAATACTCGAATTCTCAACCGCTGATCTGATGCTGAGCGAGCCGCGCCTGAAATCCACGGAGATAAACGTTCTCGTCCATGAAGGCGAACTTCAGCCACTTACAAAGGTTACTCCCCTTGCAAATGCCCTCAAGAGGAGGCAGACGCCGAGATGGGTTGTCATGATAGCCGCCCCGCCCAGATATGTGAGCAGAGTCCGGGAGGTCTGGAAGAGAATAGTTTTCGGCTGATCAGCCAAAAATCTGCTTTTTCACCTCTCTTTTGAGCTCTTCAATCATTTCTATAAGCTCATCGGCGTCCTTGATTTCGCGCAGGGATTCCTTCGGAATCAGCGGAATTCCCCTAACAACTTCTTTCTTGGTTTTTTCGAGAATGAAAACCCCATCGCTGTTTATGATTTTGCTCACCTCACTCACCATCTGTGCCCTCCTGACGGTGGTGCCTGTTTTTCTGCGGTCTATTCCTGTGAGGATCTTGAGCTCGTCTTCCTTTGAAACAGCGTTGAACGGGGCTTTTCTGACCTTTACAACGCCCATTCCAAGTCCTGTGAGCCTCTCGAATATTTCCCTCTCAAGGTCGCTCTCTGGTGTTACATCAAGGTTTGCCTCTACCTTGGCGTGGAGAATGTTTATCGGCTCGGCCAGCGGGGCATCAAATATCTCCTCAAGCTTGAGAGCAACCTCAAGACTTACGGACTGCTCCCCGCGCTCGTAGTTCTGCAGGCTCTTCCTTGAGACCCCTATCATCTCCGCGAGTTCGTTTATGCTGTAGCCGTATTTCTCCCTCAGATATCTAAGCTGGTTACCGTTTATCCTGACATAGAAGCCGCCGCGTTCAGCGAATATCGCAGGCAGCTCATTTTCAACGATTACATCGTAGAGGGTCTCCGGGTTGAGGGCATAGATTCCAAAGCGCTCATAGACAACGCCCTCCTCAAGCTCGGCATTCTTGGTCTTTGTGCCGACTATCAGAGGAGAAGCGTTGAAGAATTTCGCCAGACGCTTCAGGTCATCGGCCTGTTCCGGGCTTATGGTATCTATGTTGGTCAGAATCTTGATGAAGAGCAGAAGAAAGAGCCTGCTGGCCACTAGGTCAAAGCATGCCCCCTTAAACTCCATGCGGGCTGTTCTGAAGCCCGTCCCCCTAAGTATATCATTCACGAGCTTAATCAGTCTGTCCTTGTCCATCATTTTTAAATACGTTGAGGAGCTTAAAAATTTAAGGTGCTGACAATGGATCGACCTCTGACCTCCTCCCCCTTTGCGGGGGTTCCAACTCAGAGGGAGGTTCGAGGGGCTCTCATCAGGGAACCCGTTACAACGGGTTCTTCGAACCCCTCCGGCCGGGTCTTCGGCCAGTTACCCCTCTTCTGAGCGTAAAGACCGCTCAAATTCGGGGTTATCGTTCTCACCTTGCGCAAAATGTTGAAAGCTCCAACAAGGTCAGCATTAAACACAAGCCCCGTCTCGGGACACGAATAAAGGCCTCGAACAAAGCGGGCCCCTTCGTGGGGCCTCCCGCAGACAGGGCAAGTTTGAGAAGTAAAAGCCTCACCAACAACCACAACGACAATACCATACTCTTCCGAGACTTCCTTCAAGCGTTTAATGACAGTATTAAACCGCCACACGTGAGAGAGAATGAAATTCTGCTTTCTGCCCTTATCAGAGTTTCTGGCAATTCCTTTCGGATAACCCACGACAATTCTCGAAACTCCGAGATGATAAAGCCTCTCCACAGTCTGCCTCACGACAGTGTTAATGTAGTGCCTCGCCTGAAGTTTGGCCTTCTCATGCATTCTCCTGAGTTTTCTGCTCTTTTACCGCCTGACTTGTTGAGTTTTGACTGGTATCCTGCAATCCTCCTCCGCCAGTAAAAATCAATGCTCTTTAAGGGCCTGCCGTTTACGAGAAAACTTTCGCCGTTCTCAACGTAAACGGCCATTAAGTTGTTCACTCCCAAGTCAATGCCAGCAGAGAGGTTTCCCTCTGGAGTTCTTGGGGCTTCAACCCACTCGCCATTGATCAGCTTCTCTTCCACCGTGATGCTGATGTGAGCATACCATTTTCTCTTGATTGGGTCGTAGGTGATTTCTAACCTCCCCTGCTTGCCTTTCAAGTGTATTCTTCCCTTGAATTGAATTTCAAGGCGTTTGAACTTACCGAGGCCTTTAAGGATTAACTTGTTCTCCTCAATCTTGTACTGGTCGTTCCTGAGAACGATTAATTGCCTCCTTTTCCCATCGTCCTTCAAATAATTCGGTGGTTTCGGCTTGAACCACTCGGGCAGTTCTCCGTTCCGCTTGCTCCTCAGGAGTGAGAAGAAACTCCTCCAGCTTTCAACGTTCTTCCTGCAAATTTGCTGAACCGTTGCCGAGCCAATTTCCTTCTTAAACTCCTCATAAACTATCTTCTCGGTTTTGAGGAAGTCCACGGGCTTGCCTTCAAAGAATTCCTGTCGCCTCAGGTAGTTTACTCGGTTCCAAGCTCTGGCTCCAGTGTCGGCCAACTCGAAGAGGGTTCTCTCCTGCTCCCTTGAGGGCTGGAGTTTTATGGTTACTGTTC
>WAPO01000029.1 GCA_015520705.1 Thermococcus sp.
TTCCTCAAACCTCACGTTATCTCGTCCGCCTTGCCAACGCCCTCTACTACTCCCTCGTCACATTCACCACCCTCGGCTACGGCGACATGCACCCGACCGGCTGGCTCAAAGCCCTCAGTGCAATTGAAGCCCTAACCGGAGCCGTCTTCATGGCTCTCATCGTGGCGGTCATAGCGAGGAAGTGGATGAGGTAGGAAATGGCAATTAATCGTTGAGCTAACCTTTTATACCTCCTTCCCCCTTCTTTCTCCGGTGGTGTCCATGAAAATCGTGGTTACTGGTTCTGGTACAGCCGGGAGCAACTTCGCCCTCTTCATGAGGAAGCTCGACAGAAGGGCCGAGATAACCGTCATAGGTAAGGAGCCCACGATGCAGTATTCCCCGTGTGCCCTGCCACACGTGATAAGCGGCACGATCGAGAAGCCTGAAGACGTGATCGTCTTCCCTAACGAGTTCTACGAGAAACAGAAGATCAATCTCATGCTCGGCACTGATGTTCAATCAATCGACCGTGAGAGGAAGGTCGTGATCACCGATAAGGGGGAAGTTCCCTACGACAAGCTTGTCTTAGCGGTCGGCTCCAAGGCCTTCGTCCCGCCGATAAAGGGCGTTAAGAACGAAGGAGTATTCACGCTTAAGAGCCTCAACGACGTGAGGAAGATAAAGGCTTACATTACCGAGAGGAAGCCGAAGAAGGCCGTCGTCATCGGTGCCGGTTTGATAGGCCTTGAAGGGGCCGAGGCCCTCACAAAGCTCGGAATGGAGGTTCTCGTCGTCGAGATGATGGACAGGCTTATGCCCATGATGCTGGATAAGGACACGGCAAAGTTTGTCCAAGCCGGAATGGAGAGACACGGCGTTTCATTCCGCTTCGGCGTCGGCGTGAATGAGATGGTTGGCAGCCCGGTCGAAGCCGTTAAGATAGGCGACGAGGAGATTCCGGCGGACCTGGTTCTGGTCGCAACAGGGGTGAGGGCCAACGTCGATCTCGTCAGGAAGGCGGGACTCGAGGTAGGAAGGGGAATAATCGTCAACGAGTACCTCCAGACGAGTGATCCGGACATCTACGCGATAGGCGACTGTGCTGAGGTCATTGACGCCGTAACCGGCGGGAGAACCCTGAGCCAGCTCGGAACAACAGCCGTCAGGATGGCCAAAGTTGCGGCCGAGCACATAGCGGGGAAGGACGCCGCCTTTAAGCCGGTCTTCAACACAGCCATAACCGAACTCTTCGACCTTGAGATAGGCACCTTTGGAATCGCCGAGGAGAGAGCCAAGAGGGAGGGCATAGAGATAGCGGTCGGTAAGTTCAAGGGCTCTACCAAGCCCGAGTACTATCCCGGCGGCAAGGTGATAACGGTCAAGCTGATTTTCAGAAAGCCCGAGGGAAAGCTGATAGGCGCGCAGGTGGTCGGCGGTGAGCGCGTCTGGGGCAGAATAATGACGCTCTCCGCTCTGGCCCAGAAGGGTGCAACCGTGGAGGATGTTGCCTACCTCGAGACGGCCTACGCCCCACCGATAAGCCCGACGATAGACCCGATAAGCGTTGCAGCCGAGATGGCGATGAGGAAGTTCAAGTAGTTTTCTTTTCTCTCACATTTCAGCGGGCTTTGGGATTCATTTGAGAATGTTGGATCATAAAATAATGCAGTTAAGGACGAGAAAGGAGAGGAACGTTTGGGTGGCCGGGGGGATATAGCACAACACTTTTCAATTATCCCACGACTGCAATTATGTGAGATTATGTGGAGGTCGTATGTTGAGTTACTAAGGCCAAAGTTCATAATTCCCTCGTTAATATCAGGTTTAGTAGCCTCAATAATTGCGAATTATCACTATGATAGAGCTTGCATTTCCTTCTCTCTCTTAACAGTCCTTCTGATAATAGCACTTGTAACTGCTGCAGGACTTGTTATTAATCAGTGTTATGACTATGAGCTTGATGTTTCCTCGAGCAGGAATGATCTTCCACTGGTTAGGGGTGAAGTTGAGAGAAAAACTGCCGCTTTCATAGGGTATGGTCTCTTTGTCTTGGCCCTTCTTCTTGCGTTCATGATTTCAAAGGGTGCCCTCTTTTTAACTGCAGTTGCATCTTTGCTGGCCATAGCTTATTCAGCACCTCCGCTACGCTTTAAAGCTCGACCTTTCTTTGATTCATTTGTAAACGGAATAACTTACGGCCCGCTTTCAATGTCTCTTGTTTTTGCTTCTCTTGGATTTCCTATTAAAGAGGCACTTGTTTATTCGCTTCCTTTTCTAATTGGCCTCTCAGCTGGACACATGCTCCTTGCTGTGCCGACGATTGAAGAAGACAAGTGCTTTGGAGTTGTAGCATCAGCTGCTTATCTTGGTAGAGAAAGAGCCATAAAGCTTGGGATGGGTCTTTACGCCTTGATGTCATGCATGGTTGTGATTTACTGCCTCTCTGGGCTTTTTCCACTTGAATCTCTTACTTTTCTGCCGTTAATGGCATACATAGAATTTCAGTTCTGGAGATGGCTTGGAGGTGCCGAGAAAAAGGAAGTTTTTAGGAAGATGGAAGTTGCATTCCTGTTGATGGCCCTTGTTTTCCTGTTGCCTTTTGTGCATGGCGTTTAAGTTTCACAGTCTTAAAACCTGCCTGTGGCTCAGATCATACCGTAAGCTTAATAAACATCAGTCAACCTACTAATGTTGACCAAGATTTACCAAAGGAGTGAACAATACTGAACTGAAACAGAAACAATAAATGCGATCCGAGAGGTGAGAAATATGAAGCTTGAAAACATATATCCTGCCTCCTATAGTGGTCTTCCGGGAATTTTGAATTCGCTAGGAACGATACTAATGGTTGTTGCGATGTTTTTCAGCATATCAGGAAATCCAGAGCTCGGATTCGCAACATTTTGGATTGCTTGGGCTTTACTCCTCATCTCGGTTGGAAAGGAAGTTGAAGCCAAAAATGGAAAGCTGATTTTAAAGTACGGCTTCCCAAAGCCACTCATAAAGATCGAGATCTCAGAAATTAGAGAAATAGCGGATATAATGAAGCTCAGAAAAGGGAGAATATCGAAGTATTTCAGGCAAGCTCTCGTCGTGCCAATCTTAATTCTCATCCTGCCTTATATTTACATTTTCGCGAAAGGCATAACGATTCCGCTAAGATACGTTGTATTTTTACTGCTCCCGGCTTTCGTGGGCATAATGATCATTCTATACTTCACGATGACGCTCTCCAATTACAGGGAATTTTTAAAGAGAGCTACCATCATTGTGGCGGTCGTTCTGGCGGTTCTCCTTCTAATGATTCTGGTAATCTTCAGGCCCACCGGGAACGTGCTCCTACTTCTTGTTATGACCTATCTTCTTTTAGTAATGAGCTTTGCCCTCCTTATGTCCATAAGCCTTAAGCGTAATGTGGTGCTCATAGAGACGGGCAGGGGGTATTTTGGGTTGATTTGCTCTGGTGATCGCAATGGAACTATTAAGGAACTCCTAATGGTAATGAGGAAGGAGGCACCTGATAAACATCCACTGAAGGTGGCCCAAAATGTTCAAACTGCCTGACAGAATGGAGGAAATTTGGCTCTTAAGGGCTAAGTGTCTCAGAGAAGTTGAGATAAGCCAGGGGTTGGGCATATCCAAGCAGGCAGTGAATAAAGCCCTGAAAGATGCCAGAGCAAAGCTCTTCGAGATGTTTTTCAGTTTGGCTGAAGTTTTTGGCTTTGAAGTGGTGAGAATCAACGTTGAGAAAGGCTTCATGGTGGCAAATGCGAAAATAGGGAAGGAAGTAAAAAGGGTTTACTTTTTCTATATTCCTAAAATGGGAGCTAGAGCATTCTTTGAAGATTCTGAATTCCCGGAATATTTGCTTAAACATGCATTGGAGATTGGGCTGACGAAAAACTTAAATGGAAAGGAGCTCCTCCAGAGAGTAGAAAGATGAAATTAATCTCATGAACCCTGGAAAGGTGGTGGGAATGGACTGGGAGCAATTCAAAGAAAATGTAAGAAAGGATCCGCTTCTCATGGCAGGGGTTATACTGGTGGTGTTGGGTATAGTTTTGACCGCGTTTACCTGGATATGGATGGGTGTCCTCCTGATTTTTGTAATCCTGCTGATGGGGGGAGAGGAAAAAGTAGGAAATGAAAAAGAGGTGGGTTAAATGAACATCCTTGCCTTTATCGTGCCAGTTCTCTCGCTGATAATCCCCCCGCTGATTATGAGGTACTATTCCAGAAAAATCCTCGAGGAGGATACTCCAAAGGAGAATAAGATCCACAAAGGGGCCAAAATGATGATTTTATGCATCTTCCTGACGGTGGTCATTTACATCTTTTCCCTTATATTTCTGGGGTTGCTTGAAAAAACTATGGAATTTGTAAGCGTTCACGTGGCTAATGTCTTCCTCGGCGCCATCGTTTTTGCTGGAGTTCTCTTCTTGCCCTTTTTAATATCGCTGATGTTCACCATACTGGAGGCGTCGAGAATAGAAGTTGAGATCAAGGGGCTTAACG
>WAPO01000030.1 GCA_015520705.1 Thermococcus sp.
GATTAAAATGAACCCGAGGGCTAAAACTTTGCCTTTGTTCATCGTTCTCTTTGCACTGATGACCATGATGCTGAACTACAATGCCTCAATATCAGGAGTCACTAAGGGCACCAAGGATTACTATATTGTAGGAGCTTTTTTCGGGCTGTTTGTAATAGCTGCTGCGGTTTTTATTATCGTGATATTGCTCGGACAGGGGGATTTTGTTGCGAGCAGGAGGCTCGATACACGAAGTTACTCTGTCCTTAAATGGATGATCTATTCCGTGGTCGCTGCTGTCCTCGTCTTCTCTCCCCTGATTTATTACGTCTACAGGAATCCCCTGCCGCCTCCAGGGAACAACACGACTGTGAATAAAACTCTGATAAACGGCACATACCATGTTTCATACTACAACAAATCCCTCGGCCAGCCCACCGGAAAGCTCGGCATCAGCAACCCTTCGCTGTATCTCTATGGAATCTTTGCCCTCTCTGCGCTTGCGGCGGTTTATATCGCCTTCCTGTTCTACAGAGACATGCTCGCGAAGAGGAGAATAAGGGCGATGAAAAAGAAAGTTGAGTCCTTCGACATAAGGCTTGAGGAGGAGGGCATAGACTTCCTCGGAGACCCGAATGAGGTTGTTATCACCCTCTACAAAAACGCCGTTCTGTGGCTTGAAATACTCGGGATACCCTATAAAAAGAGCTGGACTCACTGGGAGCATGCCGGGATGGTTAAATACAAACATGATGCATTTGTCGAGCTCACGAGGCTGTTTGAAAAGGCAAAATACGCCCCTGAGAAGGTCACGAGGGATGATGCATATAAGGCCTATGAGCTTTATCTGAAGATAAGGGGTGGTGGAAATGAAGGTTAGCAGGGCGGCCCTTGCGGCTCTGCCTTTCGTCCTGATTGCAATCTTCGCCGGTTCCTACATCCTCAGATGGATGGCTGTTGTGCTGACAGCATTAATTCTGGCCGTTGTCCTCTTCGGGTTTGAGGTCAAGCTCAGATACATCCCCAGAACCAGATTCAGAGCTAGGGAGAAGAAGTCCGAGTTTGAGAGAACAGCAATGTTAATTTCCAAGGCCCGCTCCGGGGCTGTGGCCAGAGCCCTTATCGAGGAGAAGATAATTGACTCCTACGCTATACTGGCGGAGAACTACGACAGGGAAGCTGCCAGGCTTAAATCAAATCCCAATGAAGCTCTTAAAGCCCTCCGCTCGGGGGAGGACTTTCTTGATGGCCTTGAGAAGGCGCTGAAAATTTTGGAGGCTGATCTGAATGAAGGTTGAGGAAGTGCATGAGATAGGGAATCAGATACTGGCGGAAGTTGAGAAGGCGATAGTCGGAAAAAGGGAGGTTCTTAAGCTTCTGCTGACGACGATACTCGCTGACGGCCATATACTGATAGAGGACCTCCCGGGTCTGGCAAAGACGCTGATGGCGAAGAGCTTTGCCTCGGCCCTCGGGGTCAGATTCAGGAGGGTTCAGTTCACGCCCGACCTCCTTCCAAGCGACATTCTCGGGGTGAGCGTCTTCAACCAGAAAACCCTTGAGTTTGAGTTCAAGAAAGGCCCTGTATTCACGAATATTCTGCTGGCCGATGAGATCAACAGAGCACCGCCGAAGACCCAGTCAGCGTTGCTTGAGGCAATGCAGGAGAGGCAGGTAACTGTGGAGGGTAAAACATACGTTCTGGAGAGGCCTTTCATAGTTATAGCAACTCAGAACCCGATAGAGCAGGAGGGCACATATCCCCTCCCGGAAGCCCAGCTCGACAGATTTCTCATCAGGCTTAGGGTTGGCTATCCTGCGAAGGATGAGGAGATTGAAATTCTGAAGAGGAGGATTGCGAGGAAGAGGGAGGAGGTTGATATAAGCCGGATCACAACCCCTGAGCAGGTCGTTGAGATGCAGAGGGCCATCGAGGATGTCTATGTGAGCGATGCGGTTCTTGAATACATAACGGACATCGTGACGGCCACGAGGGAGAACAAGAGGGAAATAGACGTTGGAGCGTCTCCGAGGGGAAGCCTTGCACTTCTGAAGCTGTCGAGGGCATACGCCGCTCTTGAGGGCAGGGATTACGTGATTCCCGACGATGTCAAGGCTGTAGCTGTTCCGGCGTTGAGCCACAGGCTGATTCTGAAGAGGGAGCTCTGGTATACCAAGGTCAGTCAGGAGAACGTGATGCAGAGGCTGCTTGAGAAGGTTCCGGTTCCAAAGTTTGAGTGATGGGTATGGAGAGAGAGTTCTATCCTACCGGAAAGGCCATCCATCTGCTGATAGCCCTCTGGGGAGTTGTGGTGCTGGCTTTCTTCTTTCTACGCTGGGATATGGTGTATCTTGCGCTCCCCATGCTCTGGCTCTTCTTCATTGCGGTCACGTTCTTCAAGCCAGCACTGGATGTTGAGATTGAGAGGCTTCTGCCCCACGATAGAATCCTCGAGGGGGAGATCGTTGAGATAAAGCTCAGAGTAAAGGCCCATGAGAGAATTCCAAGTCTGAAAATTGAGGACGACCTTCCAGCCGAGCTTGAGGTTGTGGAGGGGAGGTCTTCCTTTGTTACATCCTTCCAGCGCGGGGAGGAGAGGGTCTTTTCATACAGGGTCAAAGTAACGCGCGGCATACACGAGTTCAATTTTGTGAAACTCAGATACAGAGACCCGTTTGGATTCTTTGAGCGGGAAAAAAGCATAGACCTTTACAGCGAGCTTATAGGGGTTCCCAGAATTGAGGATGTTCAGACGCCCTATTCGACAAAAGGCACCAAGATAACCGTCGGCCCGCTACCGTCTCCGAGGGTCGGTGAGGGCGTCGAGTTCCATGCGGTGAGGGAGTATCAGCCCGGCGACCCGCTCAGGATAATAAACTGGAAGGCAACTGCCAGAACCGGGAGGATAATGGCAAATGAGTATGAGAGCGAGAGAAAGGTAGATGTCATCATCGTGGTGGATGCCGCATACGCCGGGAGGGAGGTCTTTGACCATCTGATAAGGGCGGCTGCATCCCTGATGCTCGACAGCCTCAACAACGGGACGAGCTTCGGTCTCCTCCTCGCCGAGGAGGTTCCCCTGTGGGTGAGGATAGACTACGGGAAGAGGCACTTTTTCAAGTGCATAGACCTCCTGAGCACCGCCAGACCTGATAAAAACAACATGATTGCCTATCAGGTGGAGCACCTCGTGAGGAGCCGTTTTCCAGCTAGAGCCCAGATTCTCTACTTCTCACCCCTCCTAACGGATGAGAGCAAGGATGCCCTGAGGGTTCTCTACAGCTACGGATACAACGTCGTTGTCATAAGTCCTAACCCCTACTCAGTTATTGAACCAAAGAGCCGTGAGGAGGAGCTTGCTCTTAAACTTCTGAGCCTGCAGAGAAAGGCCCACCTAAAAAGGCTCTCCGCCTATGGGATAATTGTTGACTGGGATGTTAATAAACCTCTGAAAAGTGCAATAGCCGAGGTGATCAGGTTATGAAGCTCCGGATTAGATTTTCGGTCATTCCTTTTGCGATTCTCCTGTTTCTCGTGGCCGTTGATAGGAGACTTATCTTTCTCATACCTCTAGCGCTCCTGTCTTTCTTCTCCTACTTTCTCGGGGCGGTTCTTCTTGTGGTGACAGCTTTTCTGCTCATATACCATAAAATAGGCGGCATCTACGGTCTGGGAGTTATGGCTCTGGTGCTGCTGTTTGTTGAGTGTGCCTATCTTGACAGGGAGAAGGCTCCTCTGGAGCACTATGCAATCCTTCTGATGGCAGTTCTGCTGGCGCTGCCAACATTTATGCTGATGAGGAGCATAGCCCCGCTGGTGCCCGGCTTTGAGGCAACGGCTCTGGCGGTTCTGATCCTCCTCTCCCTCTACGCCTTCTCAAAGATGGTCACAGAATAAAAAGAAAAGTCAGAGATATGCTATTGCTTCTATTTCGATTTTTACGTCTTTTGGGAGCCTTGAGACTTCAACTGCGGCTCTTGCTGGTTTGGATTCACCGAAGTATTCTGAATAAACCTCATTCATTGCTCCGAAGTCGTTCATGTCCTTTAAATACACGGTAACCTTAACCACGTTCTCCAAGCCTGCTCCCGCAGCTTCGAGAATTGCTTTTATGTTTTCAAGAACCTGCCTCGTCTGAGCCTTTATGTCGCCCTTCACGAGGTTTCCATCCTTATCGGCTGGAATCTGGCCTGAAATAAAGAGAAAATTCCCCACCTTCACGGCCTGACTGTAGGGGCCAATTGGCCTCGGCGCATCTCCACTAAACACAACCTCCTTCATAGAATCACCCCCGGACTTCCACACTCCAGCTTCCCATCTTCATGAGGACCTTTCTGGCCCTCTCAAGACCAATCCTTACGCATGTGCTCAGCTCTCTGCCCCTTGAGTAGCCCGCCAGAAAGCCGCCTGCAAATGCATCCCCTGCTCCGGTTGGGTCGACTATCTCCTCCTCGCTTATCGGGAGAGCGGGGAACTCCCTGAATTTGCCGTCATAGAGGAGAACACCCCTCCTGCCGCGTGTTATCACCACGAGCTCAGCCCCCCACTCTCTGAAATTCCGCGCTGCTTCTTCAATTTTCTGCGATCCTGTTATTGTGAGGGCCTCCCTCTCGTTCGGGAACACAACCTCTGCCCGTGAGATTATCCTCTCCATCAGCTCCGGCTTTTCGGCATAATCCCTCATGTATGTTGGGTTGAAGTCGAGGCTTATCCTCTTCCCTCTTAGTCTTTTTACAAGCTTGAGCTGCTCCTCCGGCGGTATGGGCGCTGAATGGAAGATTTCGGCGCTCAGATACTCCTCGGGAATAGGAGTTTCCCCCATTTTCCTGGCAACACCCATGTCAACGGGTGCATCAACGCTCCCGTCCTCGTGGTAAATCATGTATATGTGGATGGTTCTTTCATCGAGAATCTGAACGCCTCTTATATCCACCAGAGAGGCCAGCGTTTCAAGCCATTCCCTCGGAAAATCCGTCCCGATTTTCGTAATAAGTCCTACTCTGGCACCGCTCAGAGCTGCGGATGTTGCAACAGCAGCGGCGGCTCCCCCGGGCAGGAGCATCTCCTTCTTTCCGGGAAATATTATGTGGTCAACTGACACATGACCGAGCACAGCCAGATCCATATCAAACCCCATCTTCTCTCCGGGCTTCAGCTTATTAGTTTTGCCTTTCTCCGTAGAAGTAACTCTTTTCTACCTCCCTAATTTCGCTCAGATACCCATCGAAAAGTATTAAAAGCAGTCCATGGAACTTTTGACAGAATTAAAAGGGGGTGATTCAGATGGAGGGGGCTTTTCAGAATGAAACAATTAAAGAAATTCTGAACAGATACAGGCGCATCTGGGCCATAAACCACGCCCAGAGCGTCCTCGGCTGGGACATGGAGGTCAACATGCCAAAGGAGGGAATACTTGAGCGCTCTGTGGCACAGGGCGAGCTTTCCGTCCTGGGCCAGGAGTTCCTCCTCAAGCCAGAATTCGTCGAACTCGTTGAGAAGGCCAAGGGCATCGAAGGGCTTAATGAATACGAGCGTGGCGTTGTTAGAGTCCTCGACCGTTCGATAAGGATAAGCAAGTCCTTCCCGCCTGAGTTCCTCAGGGAGATGA
>WAPO01000031.1 GCA_015520705.1 Thermococcus sp.
ACCAGTGCAAATTTGGAGCCGGTAAAAATAATCAGTGGTCAGAAATAACGTCGGCGAATAGCTATTCCGACTACAGAAAAATCACTTCTCAATCTACTTCTGGTAATCTTTTTAACTCCTTTGAGAACTTTATCTGGTGGGGCTAATGAGGATTAGAGTGAGGTATTTTGCCAGATTCCGTTCTCTCGTCGGCACAGGGGAAGAGGAACTTGATGTTCCAGAAGGGATAACAGTGGGGGCTCTGCTCAACATACTGAAGGAAAGGCATCCGGAGCTCAAAAGCGAGGTTTTTGCCCAGAATGAGGATGCTGATGTGAATGTATCCAAAAACGGCAGATATGTATCCTTTGATGAACCTCTAAGCGAAGGTGATATCGTGGCGCTCTTCCCGCCGGTAAGCGGTGGTTAAGATGCTCAGCGAGAGGGAAGTTGAGAGATATGACAGACAGATAATGATATTCGGAGAGGATGGACAGGAGAGGCTGAAAAGCTCAAAAGTTGCGGTTGTTGGTGTTGGTGGGCTGGGAAGTCCTGTAGCGTATTACCTAGCCGCCGCAGGGGTTAATCTCCTTTTAGTGGATGATCAGAGCCCAGAGCTTAGCAATCTCAACAGACAGCTACTGCACTGGGAGGAAGACGTCGGGAAGAGACCCAAAGCTCTTTCGGCCAAATGGAAGCTCGAACGTTTTAACTCTGATATCGAGATAGAAACATATACTGGCAGGCTGGATGAGACGAACATAGATGATGTTCTTGAAAATGTAGATATCCTTGTTGATTGTTTGGATAACTTTGAAACACGATATTTGCTCGATGAGTATGCCCATAGAAAAAGGATTCCTCTTGTTCATGCCGCTGTAGAGGGCTTTTACGGTCAGATCACAACTATAATCCCCGGTAGAACAAAAAGCCTGAGAGAAATATTCCCAAATGTTAAAAAGAAAAAGGGGAAGTTTCCAATAATAGGGGCCACTGCAGGGGTTCTCGGAGCTCTGCAGGCTGCTGAAGTCATAAAGCTGATAACGGGAGCAGGTGAGCCTCTCGTAAATAGGCTTTTAATAGTCGACCTGTCAACCAACACATTTGAGGTTATTGAGCTCAGGTAGGTGGGAGTATGAAGTGCAGGATGATGAAGGAGAGCTTCAATATTGAGAAAGCGATAAGGCTTGTTTCCTCTCCAAAAACCGGAGGGATAGTGATTTTTCTGGGAAAGGTCAGAAATGAGAGCCACGGAAGGAATGTGAGGATGCTCATATATGAGGCCTATGAGGAGATGGCGGTCGCTGAGATGGAACGTATAAGGAAAGAAGCTCTGGAGAAGTTCCCAATAGAGGATATGGTCATATGGCACAGATACGGGGAGCTAAGGGTCGGGGAGGATACCATACTTGTTGTTGCCTCCGGAAAACACCGGAAGGAAGCATTTGAAGCCTGTAAATGGGCAGTTGATGAGGTTAAACGAAGGGTTCCTGTCTGGAAAAAGGAAGTGACCGACGAAGGGACGTTCTGGATTGAAGGAGAGAGACACATCAAAGCTGAATGAATGCACACTCGTGTTCTCTACATTTTTTGCAAACTAAAAATAGTAGTAAGCAAAATCCGTATAGAAAAAGTATATATACAAAGCTGTCGACCTTTTTTTGGTGAACGCAATGGAGAGGGTTGTCTATGATAGCACGGTTCATATTGAAATGCAAGAAGGGCGAAATATAGTTGCTGTTGCCAAACCCCCATGGAGTTACAAGCCCCACTCAGGCAAGCTTGAGAGGCTGATTCTTCAGCTGGGAAGAGGAAAAGGAAAATTCTCCGAAGTTGAGGGAATTCCAAGATCTCTGGGCTGCATTGGGAACAACAGGTTCATACTGAGGAGAGAGCCCCTCAGTGTGGAGAGGATAAAAGAGTTAATAAAAGAGTTCCGTGCCAGAAAAGGAAGGGAGCTTTATTTAACAAACTATGACAGCGTTGAATATCTCATAAGGATGGCAAATTATGCTGTTTCTGTTGGAATACCTGAAGTTTATGCAATCATTAGGCTTGAGGATATGGAGAGGGTTGTGCCCCCCGAGGACGTCAGGGTAATAGTCGAGCTCGAATATTCAAGAGAGAACCTCAAAAAACTCGGAGAATATGAATGGGCATATGGAGCACTCATAATTGCTACATACAGGGAATATGAGGAGCTCGAAAAAAGCGCTCTGGGCTTTCAGGGGGAGATATATGTTGATGTTCTCTATCCCGGCTCTCTCCGGAAGGTAGATTTCAACACAATAGAGCTCAAGCGCACGCTGAGCCCAACGAATACCCGGTATCACGACTGTCTGGCAGGAACGCTGGCCATAACAGCGGATGGTTATGCCCTTCCCTGTCCTCTGCTCAGGAACTTCGTTATAGGCGACGTGAAGGAATCAGGCATAAAGACCATCCTGAGGAAGAAAAGACTCAGAAACTTCTGGAGGCTTACAAAGGATGAAATTGAAACCTGTGCCCTCTGTCCGTTTAAATACATGTGTCACGACTGCAGAGCTTTGGAGTATCAGGCGAGCGGCGAGCTTTTTGGCATAGAGTTCTGCCCATTAGAACTCTAAGATTGAGCGGTATCCACTTCCGTCTTTCTTTACCATCTTGGAAAACCTGTAGTATTTTCTGCTCTTCTCAAGATCTTCCAAGATGTCAAAATATTCGATCCCTACCTTTTCCACATAGCTGCTGAATTCAAAGAGTTTGGTTCCGAGGTCTTCCTTCGAGGAAAAAAACCACTCCAGTATGTATCCCTTTGGCTTCAGTGTTCCTGCCATAATCTCATGATCCTTAAATCTCTCCAGCAGGTCTTCCCTGATTTCATTTGCTATTCCAATAACTCCTCTATCATAGGCGGGTGTATCTATGTTGGCATCAAACCTAGTGAGAATCTTTTCCTCCTTTAAGCGGTTTATCATATATTTTATTGTGGGCCGGGTCTTTCCGAGGATTCTTGAGATTTCCTTCATGGGTGTTCTGGCATCCCACTTCAAAATATCCATCAGAACAGAATATTCATAACTGAGATTCCACTCCCCTGATTTCTTTTTCTCTTTGGGTGGAGGGTAGGCGCGCACAGAGTAGTATTCATAATCGTTGGAGTACTTTGCCAGAAGTTCATCTATCAAAGCCACCTGCTCCTTTGGTATGTGAAGAATAGCCGAAATGCCGTTTTTGAAGCCGAACATGGCGTTCAGGTAGGCAACATAGGGGTTCCTGAACATCTCCTGAGCGACCTTTCTGAGGTCACCTCGGGGCACAGAGAGAAATGCAACGAAGCTTTTCAATCCTATTCGTGAGATATTATACATGGCATTTACCTGGACATATTTGCCATAATACTTGTCATAAATTCGTTTAAGCCGATAATAATCAATCTCCTCATTTTCAGCTATCTTTCTGAGGCTCTCTGTTGGGTATTTGTTTAATAGGCCTACGAGAAATTCAACTTCTTGGAGATTAATGTTACTCATTTAACCTCACAGGAAAAGTTATAATTGTAAGATTATTAAATATTTGCGGTGATGGCAATGAAAATAGAGGTTGTGGAAATAGAGAAACCTGAAGGGGTTGAGGCGATAATCGGTCAGGGAAACTTCTCGGTCTTTACAGTTGATGACCTTGCGAGAGCCCTTTTAACGGCAGTCCCTGGAATAAAGTTTGGAATTGCCATGAACGAAGCAAAGCCCCAGCTTACAAGATTTACAGGGAATGATAAGGAACTGGAAGAGCTTGCGGCAAGAAACGCCCTGAAGATTGGAGGAGGGCATGTGTTTGTGATACTCATGAGGGATGCATTTCCGATAAACGTTCTCAACACTGTGAAATCCCACCCGGCTGTCGTGATGGTATACGGAGCAAGCGAAAATCCCCTGCAGCTGATAGTGGCTGAAACAGAGCTTGGGAGGGCAGTTCTTGGAATAGTCGACGGCAAAGCCGCGACAAAGATTGAAACAGAAGAGCAGAAGAGGGAAAGAAGAGAACTAGTTGAGAGAATAGGATATACCATTGACTGAAATCTTTTTATTTGTCAGGTTCTCTTTCTTTTTGGTGGTTCCATGAAGATGATTTTTGTCACCTCAAACAGGGGAAAGGTAAGGGAAGCCGAGAGGTATTTCTCGCCCATGGGCGTTAAGATTATTCAGATGAAGGTTGAGTATCCAGAGATTCAGGCCGACAGTCTGGAGGAAGTTGCGGAATTTGGAATCCGCTGGCTTAAGGACAGGCTTGATGCTCCGTTTTTCCTCGATGATTCCGGGCTTTTCATAGAAGCGCTGAAGGGCTTTCCGGGTGTGTATTCCGCATACGTCTACAGAACCCTCGGCAACGACGGCATTCTGAAGCTGCTCGAAGGGGTTGAAAATCGAAGGGCACACTTCAAGAGCGTTGTGGCCTACTACGATGGAGAGCTTCACATATTCACGGGGAAAACAGAGGGCAGGATAATCCATGATAAACGCGGCAGAGGAGGATTTGGATTTGACCCCATTTTCCAGCCCGAGGGCTTCACCAAGACTTTTGCCGAAATGACAACTGAGGAAAAGAACAGAATATCTCACAGAGGGAAAGCATTTAGGGCATTTTCAGAATGGCTAAAAGAAAACCTTATATAGATTTATAGTGTCAAAAATAATGGCAGTGATTGGATAAGTGACAATGGGGATGAAGATGTGCGCAGCGCTTGATGCTACAGATTTGAAACTGCTGAAGGAGCTCAGAAAAAACGCTAGGGAGAACATAGCAGCTCTCAGCAAAAAACTCGGGATTCCAAGAACCACAGTGCATTACAGGATAAAAAAACTCGTTGACGAGGGGGTTATAGAGAAATTTACGATAAAGCCCAACTACAAGAAGCTTAACCTCGGAACCACGGCATTTATACTCGCTAGGTATGACCCTGACTCCGGGCTGAGTCAGAAGGAAGTCGCCAGGAGGATTGCCCAGCTGGAAGGTGTCTATGAGGTTCATATAATTGCCGGTGAATGGGATCTGCTAATCAAGGTGAGGGCTCCGGGCGCTGAAGAAATTGGAAAAATAGTTGTGGATAGACTCAGGGATGTTAAGGGAATTGAGCAGACGGTAACCATGGTATCATTTGTCACCGTGAAGGAAGAGCTTTAGAGCCGAGGGCGATGATTGGCGTTCTCCTTTCTGATTTTGTGATGGTGTGATGAAGCGAGGAATTAAATGAGCCCATCAGAGGCGGTTCATAGCTATGAGAAGCAGATTATTCAGCGGAAGGATTGACTTTATGACAATCATCCCCGCGAGAATTGCCTTAAGATACCTGTTGTAATATTCGTAGGGCAGAAGAATCAACACTCCTATTGCAGTGAAGAGGAGGTATCTCTTGAGCAGCAATCCGCTGGCCGAACGGATCAGGGGGTTCCCTTCAGTAAAACCCATGGAAATGCCATAGGATGTTGTAAGAATGTCGAGAGCGGAAACTGCGAGAAAAACACCAACAATCTTCCAGCTAATCCTCATCATAACTCTCCTGTTTTGATATAGGTGCAGGAGTTTAATAACCTTTCTACAGGAGGTTCTTGGTGTTTGTAAAGCCGGCAGAAGTAGATGGTGGGGGCACGGGGATTTGAACCCCGGTCCGCGGGTTTCTCCGGGTCAGAGCTCCAAAGGCTCATCCCCAAATCAGCAAACCCGCAAGTCCTCATACCTCTGGAGCCCGCGATGATGGACCAGGCTACACCATGCCCCCATCCAATTACACCTAACCGGAGCGGCATTTATAAGTTTTGTGCTGAACGGAAGTTTTATTAACTTTAACTTACAAAAATCTTAGGGGTGATCCCTGTGGAGGAGCCGATAAGAATAGGCCATGACAAGTTTTACATAGGGGAAGGAGAGACAGCCAGGAGGGAGCTCCGGGTTGTCAAAGTTAGTGATGAGGTTATTCAGCTGCAGGAGGAGGTGCACGGGATAATTGCCCTTGTAGGTGCCAGCAGCAGCGTGAATATCAAAAAAGATGAATTCAAGAAGCTGATTCAGATAGCAAAAGAAGAGTTTGGATGGGATGATATCTGTTGAAGCCCGGATAAGTTTTCCTTGTTGGAAATTGTATCATTAAGGGTGATATATTAAGTTATGATAAAATTTTATAAACCTAAAATAGTAAAAAGCCCTAGGTGATGCAGATGGCTGTTGGAGAGAAAATAACAGTTAGCGTAATTAAAGCCGACATAGGTGGATGGCCGGGGCATTCCAGTGTCCATCCGGCCTTGATGGAGAAAGCCAAGGAGATTCTTGCTGCAGCAAAGGAGGAAGGAATCCTTACAGACTTCTACGTGACCCACTGCGGTGATGACCTGCAGCTCGTCATGACCCACAAGAAGGGTGTGGACAGTTCAGAGATACACGGCCTTGCATGGAAGGCCTTTGAGGAAGGAACAAAGGTCGCCAAGGAGCTTGGCCTTTACGGTGCAGGTCAGGACCTCCTCAAGGATGCCTTCAGTGGAAATATAAGAGGCATGGGGCCGGGGATAGCAGAGATGGAGATTACCCTGAGGAAAAGTGAGCCTATAGTTACCTTCCACATGGACAAGACGGAGCCCGGAGCTTTCAACCTGCCGATATTCAGGATGTTTGCAGACCCATTTAACACAGCAGGGTTAGTTATTGATCCGAACATGCATATGGGTTTCCGCTTTGAGGTATGGGACATCTTAGAGCACAAACGGGTTTTCCTCAGCACACCCGAAGAGCTTTACGACCTTTTAGCCCTGATCGGGGCAAAGTCGAGATACGTCATAAAAAGGGTCTTCCCCAAGGAAGGCCACAAAATAGACAAAAACGAGCCCGTTGCTGTCATAAGCACGGAGAAGCTCTATCAGATAGCTGGCGAGTATGTTGGAAAGGACGACCCGGTCGCCATAGTAAGGGCCCAAAGCGGTTTGCCTGCTCTGGGTGAAGTCCTTGAGCCCTTCGCCTTCCCGCACCTCGTCAGCGGCTGGATGCGCGGAAGCCACAACGGCCCGATAATGCCCGTTCCCCTCAGGCACTCGAACCCGACGAGGTTTGATGGGCCCCCAAGGGTCGTAGCACTTGGATGGCAGATAAACTCTGAAGGAAAGCTCATCGGTCCGGTTGATCTGTTTGATGACCCTGCCTTTGAATGGGCCAGACAGAAGGCGCTTGAGATAGCGGACTATATGAGGAGGCACGGGCCTTTCGAACCCCACAGACTCCCGCTTGAGGACATGGAATACACAACCCTGCCCCACGTTCTTGAGAAGCTCAAGGACAGATTCAAATCCGTTGAGTGATTTCATTTTTTAACTTTTCAGTGCCTCATAAACGGCCTTTTTTATCCTAGGCACCTTTGCAGGTGCAACCGAGAAAGAGCTCACACCGATTTTTATAAGCCTCTCAATCACATGACTCTTGCCCGCAAGCTCCCCGCAGATTCCAACTGGCTTTTTTGCTTCCCTCAGTTTTTCCGCTACAGCTTCTATGGCTCTGAGCACGGCCTCATCCTCATCATTGTAGTACTCCGAAACCTCTGTGTTCATTCTGTCCGCGGCAAATATATACTGGGTCAGGTCATTCGTGCCTATGCTTGCAAAGTCTATGTAGTCAATAAACTTCTCAATTGAAAACACCACGGATGGAACCTCAATCATGATTCCCACTGTGAATTTTCCATAACTCTCTGTGCTGCCTTCAATTTTTTTAATCATATCTCTGATGTAGATGACCTCCTCTGGCTTCGAGACCATGGGTATGAGTATTCCAAGATTCCCGTATTTTGAAGCCCGTATGAGGGCCCGCAGCTGCGCTTCCAGTATATCCCTGTTCCTCATCAAAGCTCTGATTCCCCGGACACCGAGGAAGGGGTTTTCTTCGCGGGACAGCTTCAGGTAGGGAACCTCCTTGTCCCCTCCAACGTCGAGAAGCCTGATTACAACCCTGTCCGGAGAAAAGGCCTCAAGGACCTTTTTATAGACCAGAAACTGCTCCTCCTCTGAAGGAGGCTTCGTTCTGTTCAGAAAGAGAAACTCCGTCCTGAAGAGTCCAACACCGTCGGCGCCTTTTCTTTTCGCTATTTCAACCTCCTGGAGGAAGCCAATGTTGGCCATGACCTCAATACCCTCAAATCTCATGCTCGAGTATTTTTTAAGGCTCTGCTTTTCCAGTTCATATCTTCCGATAAGCTCCTTTATCCTGCCGGTGCTGGCAGGGCTTATTACAATCTCCCCCTGAACAGCATCAACAAAAACCTGAAGGCCACAGTGTTCATCAAGCGGCGGGACATTGATTATATACGGAATCTCAAGAGCCTGAGCCAGAATTGATGCATGCGCTGTGGGAGAGCCTTTTTTACTTAGAATTGCCCCCACGCCGATTTCGTGGAATTGCAGAACATCCGAGGGATAAAGTTCATCCACATAAACAACATCCCCCCTGTAAATATCATGATAAACTGTCCCGGAAAGGAGATAGTTGAACAAATCCTTTACATCGTCCTGTCGCTCCTGAATTAAGGGATTGCCGCTCTCCAGAAGGAGAGAGGTTATGTAGTCCCTGACCTCAAGGATATCTTTAGCGGAGAGCTTTCCTCCCCTATTTTTGGCCCTCTTTTCAAATTCCTCCCAGAGCAGGGGGTCGTTGAGAATCATAACATAAACCTCACCAAGCTCCTCCAGCAGATCAGACCCTTTGTATTTTTTTGATATTTTCCCAGCCAGAGAATCAACCTTTTTTCTCAATTCCTCAAGCCCTATCAAAAGACTCCTGTCAAAGGAAGCCCTGGATTTGACCAGACATCTGAGAACACCATAAGCATAACCTTCTGAAATTATATTTGAAGGACTAACACGCATCTTAATTTCAGCCGGCATGTATTACACCCTCAACTATTTTCAGTGCTGACTCAGCATCTTCACCCTCGATAATAACCTCTATCTCCTCCCCAGGATCTATGCCAAGCGCCATAACACTCAGAACGCTTTTTGCATTGATTTCCTTGTCTTTATATTTTATGATAACTGAACTTTTTACTCCCGAGAGCATCTTAACAAGTTTCCCTGCGGGCCTGGCATGGAGTCCCTCCGGATTTGTGACAGTCATCTTTTTGATTATTCTCATGTCCTGCACCTTAAAGTTTGCTCACGAATTTTGCTTCCTCAGCCTTTTTAACGACCTCCTCTACGGAAGAACCAAGGGATGCCTCAACAGCCGCTACCACCGCCCCTTCAACGAGTGGAGCATCCGCTATGTACACCCCCTCTGGTAGCCCGAGCATCTGGAGTGCATTCTTTGCAGCCATAATTGTACTTCCTATGTCTCCTATTACAACCACCCCATCGCTTTTTCTGCTCAACTCCTCCAGTCGGCTCAGAACGAGTTCTGCATCGATGCCGAGGTCTCCTTCCTTTGTGCCGCCAACAGCGTCTATATGCACCTCTCCTGAAACCATCTGAAGGCACATCTTTTTCAAACCCTTGGCGATATCCGGGCTGTGCGAAAGAATTAAAATCGAAAGCACAGTCACCTCCCCCCAATCGCCTCACACAGACTCCTGAAGAAGTAATATGAGCTCGTCGCTCCGGGATCCTGATGCCCGATGCTTCTCTCTCCAAGATATGATGCTCTACCTTTTCTGGCCTGTAGGGGGATCGTTGCTTTCATGCTTTCCTCTGCTAATGCAATAACATCTTCGCAGATTTCTGGTAGTGTCCTCCCATTCTCAATATTCTCCTTCATAAATTCAACCACAGGTTCCCAAACATCGACCATGGTTTTATCTCCAACCTCTGCCTTTCCGAGTCCCTTTATTCCGAGTAGTGCCTGTTCCAGACCGGCAACCAGTTCTTTGTCATCAATTTTCTCTTTGTTTCTGAACGCCATGCTCATCCTCATAAATACCGTCCCGTATAAGGGTCCTGCTGCACCGCCGACGCTTGAGAGCAGGGCCATCCCCACTGTTCTCATGATGGCTCCTGGAGTGCCGGCATTTGTCGTGCCAAGTCTCTCCAACGCTGCTTTAGCTCCCCTGTCCATGTTTATTCCGTGATCTCCATCTCCAATCGCGGCGTCAAGCTGTGTTAGATACTCCCTGTTCTCTTCGAGATATTTTGCGAAGATTTTTACAAACCTGAGGAAATATTCTGCATCGTACATCATTTTAACCACCAAAAAATGGAAAGGGATCAAAGTCCCCATCTAAGGGCCGGGGTGAGCACAGGAGCATCCAGCAGCTCCTTCAGTTCGTCATCAAGCTTTAAAACCGTTATTGAGGCTCCCTGCATTTCAAGGGATGTGATGTAGTCCCCTATTAAGGTTTTGTATCTTCTGACGCCAATGCCATCAAGAATCTGGCTAACCTTCCGGTTCACGATATACAGCTCCATAAGTGGTGTTCCGCCCATTCCATTTACAAGCAGTGCAACTTCGTCACCCTTTTCGAGGGGCATGTCCTTAAGAATTGCGTCCATCATCATCTGGACTATCTCGTCAGCTGGCTTCATTTTCAGCCTCTTTCTTCCCGGTTCGCCGTGGATGCCGATTCCGAACTCAAACTCGTCTTCTTCAAGCTCAAAGGTGGGTTTTCCTGCAGCGGGGACTGTGCACGGCGTCAGGGCAATCCCTATGGAACGGACGTTGTCTGCCACCTTCTGGACAACCCGCTTTACCTCCTCCAAAGGCCATCCCTTCTCGGCAGCAGCACCTCCAATCTTCTCAGCGAAAACCGTCCCTCCAACACCTCTCCTTCCTGCGCTGTAGAGGGACTGCTCAACGGCTACGTCATCCGCTATGAGGACAGACTCAACCTTGTAACCCTCTGCCCTGAGCAGCTCTGCGGCCATGTCAAAGTTCATGACATCACCGGTGTAGTTCTTCACTATCAGGAGTATCCCTGCGCCCCCTTCCACGATTTTTCCTGCTTCATACATCTGGTCTGGTGTCGGGGATGTAAAGACATTGCCGGGGCAGGCTGCATCAAGCATGCCCTTTCCAACGTATCCTGCATGCAGGGGCTCATGACCCGAGCCTCCTCCTGAGATTAGGGCCACCTTCCCCTTCACGGGTGCATCGGCTCTGTAAACAAAGTTTGGCTCAAAATGCACTTTTACGAGGTCGGGGTGCGCTGCTGCCATTCCTTCAAGCATTTCCTTAACAACATCTTCCGGTTTGTTAATCAACTTTTTCATGTTCTCGCCTCCCTGATCATTTGTGAATATATTACGCGTCAAATATTTATAAACATAGTGTTATAATATTTTAGTTTGTTATGTAGAGCTTTCAATACAATCATATGTTGTAATACATTGGCCTGATAAATTTCGTTTCCAGACCTCGTCCTTCAGGACGGGAAGGTGACTCTGCTGGGGCATCTGGGTGGTCTTTATACTCAAAAGGGTAATTTGCTCAAGGCCGATCTATGGGGGTGTATGTTCCAAATCCGGTGGCGATAATAGTAGAGATATCCTAAACCACGCTATCCTTAATCTAATTAGAGAAGGTCAGTCTCTACGCACAACTGTACAGGAAGTTTTAAGTACTTTGAAATCGATATTAGAACTGATATTTCATTGTTTTGATATTAAGGGGGCGAATGCCCTTGCAGAGATATGTACCCAAACCAAAAAGTAGGTATAAGACGATTCCTCTTAGAAAGGAAACCTATGTCCAGTTGAAACAGGAAAAGATTAAGTTTCAGCAGAATTTTGGCAGGGAGCTAAGCTGGGATGAGCTTATAGAACTGCTGCTGGAATTTAAAAGGATAATAGTAAACGACGAGTGAACTCTTCTCATTGGCCTGTTTTAGTCTTGTTTGGACTTGATTTTCGTGTTATAACATTTTACCATTATCTAACGTTTCAGTCATAATCCTACAGATTTTTTGGTTCGAATTTCGTAGCCCTCTATTTGTTGAGCAATTCCCTATTAGAGCTATAAAAATGTTATAACCTTTTACCTAAACATATAGTTACATTAACCTTCTTTCATTGGTTAAAATGTTATAAATAATAATCTTTATAACCTTCAGGGTTATAAAATATAATACAAAACTTGGGGGTGGCATGTGTTATGTCTGACGGACCAAGCGATAAGGCAATAATAATTGCCGAAATTGTAGGTACTGCAATTTTGGTTTTAGGTGGAGATGGTGTCGTTGCCAATGTGGCATTAGCCCCACGTCTGGCACCGCAGGCATATAACTGGCTTTTGATAGCCTTCGGTTGGGCATTTGCAGTGGCAATGGCAATCTATGCTGTCGGCGGAATCTCTGGAGCACACATTAACCCCGCAGTTACCATAGCCTTTGCCGTAAATGGAACTATTCCTTGGCGCAAGGTTCCTGCATACCTTATCGGCGAGTTCGTTGGGGCATTCCTAGGTGCAGCTGGTGTTTATGCTGTCTATTATGAAGGCCTGAAAGCTGCTGGGATGCCTAACGTATGGTGCACAGGGCCTGGATCAATAATAAACAAGGCCGCTTGGGGTTATACACTGAAAGAGGTATCTGGCTCTTATATTGGTCACTTCTCAACAGCAAATGCCTTTGTAGCAGAGATAATAGGTACCATGATACTGCTTATAGGTGTGTATGCAATAACCGATAGGAGCAATGTAGGGCCTGGCTCCAACATGGCACCATGGCTGATAGGAATGCTCGTCGGATCAATAGGTTTCAGCCTGGGCGGTACCAGCGGTTATGCTATCAATCCGGCCAGAGATCTTCCACCACGTATCTTTGGAACTCTCGTGGGCACCAAAGGGCTCTTTTCAGGATGGTACTGGATTGGACCTCCCGTTATCGGTGCAATCATAGGTGGTATACTGGGAGCTTTAATATATAAATACGTGATAAAACCATTTGTGCCAAAAAAAGCGGCAGGTGAGTGACATGGTAGAGCTTGAAAATAAATTTGTTCTGTCCCTGGATGAGGGCACAACCAGCGCCAGGGCAATAGTTTTTGACAGGGAGAGCAATCTCAGGGGTGTGGGGCAGTATGAGTTCACCCAGTACTACCCCAAGCCGGGATGGGTCGAGCACAACCCGGATGAGATATGGGACGCCCAGATGAGGGCAGTTAAGACGGCCATGGAGAAGGCAGGTGTGGGTCCAAAGGACATAGCGGCCGTCGGTATTACAAACCAGAGGGAGACCACAATTCTGTGGGATAAGAAAACAGGAAAGCCTGTCTACAATGCAATTGTGTGGCAGTGCAGGAGAACGGCTGACATCGTTGATGAGCTCAAGAAGGAGCACTATGATATAATAAAGGAGAAGACCGGCCTCGTTCCGGATGCATACTTCTCGGGAACCAAAATCAAGTGGATACTTGACAACGTGCCAGGTGTTAGAGAGAGGGCCGAGAAGGGAGAAATCCTCTTCGGAACGATAGACACATTCCTCATCTGGCGCCTGAGCGGCGGCAGAACGCATGTAATAGACTACTCAAACGCTTCAAGAACCATGATATTCAACATCCACAAGCTTGAGTGGGATGAGGAGCTTCTTGAAATCCTTAACATTCCAAAGGAGATTCTCCCAGAGCCCAAGCCCTCAAGCGAGGTCTACGGCTACACGGATGAGAAGGTGTTTGGAGCGGAAGTCCCGATAGCAGGTGACGCCGGCGACCAGCAGGCGGCACTTTTCGGACAGGCGTGCTACAAGCCGGGTATGGTCAAGAACACCTATGGAACGGGTAACTTCATGCTCATGAACACGGGTGAGAAGCCCTACAAGTCCAAAGACCTGCTGACGACAATAGCGTGGGGTCTCAACGGGAAGGTCGAGTACGCCCTCGAAGGAAGCGTCTTCATTACAGGGGCGGCTGTTCAGTGGCTCAGGGATTCACTCAAGATAATCGAGGTCTCTGCAGAGGTTGAGCCTCTTGCCGCTGACCTTGCAAGCAACGATGGCGTCTACTTCGTTCCGGCCTTCGTGGGATTGGGTGCTCCCTACTGGGATCAGTATGCGAGGGGGCTCGTAATCGGCATAACCAGAGGGACAAGGAGGGCTCACTTCGCAAGGGCTGTTCTTGAGTCAATTGCATACCTCACGAGGGATGTTCTGCACGACATGGAGAAGGACAGCGGCATAAAGGTTGCAGAGCTCAGGGTCGATGGAGGTGCAACAAAGAACAACTTCCTGATGCAGTTCCAGGCAGACATTCTCGGCACAAAGGTCATAAGGCCTGTGATACAGGAAACAACTGCCCTTGGAGCCGCATATCTGGCTGGACTCGCCGTTGGATACTGGAAGGATCAGGATGAGATTGCAAAGATGTGGAAGGTCGAAAGGGAGTTTGACCCCAAGATGGATGAAAAGACCAGAGAAAAGCTTTACGGTGGATGGAAGGAGGCTGTTAAGAGATCTCTGGGCTGGGCTAAAGTTCTTCAGGATCTTGGATTTGAGATTTGATTCTGTTTTTCCCAACTTTTTTATTTGTGTTTTCTCATATATTGAATACAATCAACGGGGGAACAAGAATGAAAGTTGTTATAGTTGGAGCAGGAGTTGTTGGAAGTTCTATAGCAAGAGTTCTCAGCCAGTATGAGGGACTGGAGATACACCTTCTTGAGAAAAACGCCGATGCAGGAATGGGTGTCAGCAAGGCAAATACGGCAATAATCCATCCAGGTCATGAGGATGACCCTGATAAGTATCCGCTGAGGGCAAAGCTCTGTGTTAAGGGCAACAGACTGTGGTATCAGTGGACAAAGGAGCTCAGCATACCCGCTAAATGGCCGGGGGAGCTCATGGTGGCAGTTGAGGAGGAGGATATGAAAGTTGCCGAGCACTATCTTGAGCTTGCCCAGAGGAACGGCGTTCCCGGAGTGAGGCTTGTTGACCATGATGAGCTTCTCCAACTTGAGCCAAACGTCAATCCAAATGCAGCCGGAGCCCTCTGGGCACCAACCGCGGGTCTGATGTCCTCCCCCATGGCAGCGCCTGCATTGGTTGAGAATGCCGTTGAGAACGGCGTTAGATTTCACCCCGAAACCGAGGTCACGGGTATAAAGATTGAGAAAGGAGAGGTTAAAGGTGTTGAAACGAACAGAGGGTTCATTGAGGCGGATCTCATCATAAATGCCGCCGGACTGTATGCCGACAAGATATCTGCCATGGCAGGAATAGACTACTTCACCATACACCCGAGAAAGGGGGAGTACTATGTCTTCGATGACGATGCCGAACCCAAAGTCACGAGAATAGTTCATCAGACCCCAACTCCCATAACCAAGGGCGTCTACGTCATCACGGAAATGAACAACGGCCTTATGATAGGGCCAACAGCCCAGGATCTGCCAGAGGAAGCCAAGGAAGACACCTCAACAACCAAGGAAGGCCTTGAGTTTGTCTGGGAGTGGGCCCAGAAGCTCGTGAGGGAACTTCCCCCAAGAAACAGGGTTATAAGGACATTTGCCGGGCTGAGGCCGGAGCCGCCTGATGGAAGGTGGATTATTGATGCCTATGATGATCCATGGGGCTTCATAAATGCCGCCGGAATAAGGTCACCCGGACTGACATCGGCGCCTGCCATAGCCCACTACATAGTTGAGGAACTGATTCAGGGTAAATTGGACATAAAACTAACCAGAAAGAGCCACTGGAATCCATACAGGAGGGTTTTCTGGTTCAAGACACTTCCGGAAGAAAAGCAGGAGGAGCTGATAAAGCAGAACCCTGCCTATGGAAGGGTCATATGCATGTGCCGGACGATAACAGAGGGAGATATTCTGGACATAATCGGCAGAATGAAGAAAATGGGAATAAGGACGATAAGCCTGGACGGAATCAAGATGAGGAGCGGGGTCATGTCGGGAACGTGTCAGGGCTCATACTGCAGAATCCGGCTTGCAAACATAATTGCACGGGAAACAGGGATTCCCCTCTGGAAGGTTACCCAGAAGGGTGAGGGCACCGAATATGGAATCGGCGATATCAAAGTCCTCCTGAGGGAGGAGGTGAAGGAGAATGCAGAATGAATACGATGTGGTTGTCATCGGTGGCGGGCCTGCGGGACTTGCCGCGGCAATAAAATCGAAGGAGCTTGGACTCAACGTTCTCCTCATTGAAAACAGAGAGTTCCTTGGAGGTATTCCCATTCAGTGTGTGCATCCCGGTTTTGGGCTCCACTACTTCAGAGAAGACCTCACAGGAACGGAGTTCATACACCGCATACTGAAGAAGTTCCTCGATATGGGTATTGAATACCACACCAATGCCCACGTAACCGAGATAATACCCCACTCATACAGGCACAAAATACTCAAGGTCGTGACGGATAAGGGAATTCTAAAGCTCATGGCAAAGGCAGTTATTTATGCAACGGGCGCCAGAGAGAGGCATATGTTTGAAATTGGAATAACAGGGCACAGGGTTGCCGGGATATACACGGCAGGAGAGGCCCAGACCATGATGGACATCTACGGAATCATGCCAGGAAAGGAGATAGTCATAGTTGGCTCGGGCGATGTAGGACTCATAATGGCGCGCCGCTTCACCCTTGAGGGAGCCCACGTTAAGGCCGTTATAGAGCTGATGCCCTATCCCGGCGGATTAACGAGGAATATAGTGCAGTGTCTTGAGGACTTTGGAATACCCCTGTACCTGAGCCACGCGGTTACGAGAGTCGAGGGCAAAAAGAGGGTGGAAAAGGTCATAATTACGAAAGTCGACGAGAACCTCAGACCCGTGCCAGGAACGGAGGAGGAGCTCGAATGTGACACGGTCGTCCTCGCAGCTGGACTGGTTCCCTACCTCAAAGTTATAGAGAAAGCGGGTGTTATAATTGACCCGGCAACAAAGGGGCCGGTCGTCAACAGCTACCTTGAGACGAGTGTTCCCGGGATATTCGTGGCCGGAAACGCCCTCGTTATAAACGACCTCGTGGATTACGTCGTCGAGCAGGGAGAAGAGGCCGCTATGGGTGCATATGAGTTTGTCAGAAACGGGGGCCTGCCTGCTCTGAGGTGGAGAAAGCTCGTAAAAGGCAGAAACGTGAGGCTTCTCGTGCCCCACTACGTCTCGGACACAAAGGATGTAATGATATATGCAAGGGTCAAAAAGCCTGAGGAGAACGTTAAGGTGCGCTTCCCTGAGATAGGAAAGGAGATCAGGCTGCCTTTTGTTAAGCCCTCGGAGATGATAAGGATAAAGCTCAGGAAGACGGATATAGCCAAAGCCGGGGACAAAATTACCATGGAGGTAGTTCCAAATGAGTGAGGTTAGGAAGTTCAAGCTAACATGCATAATATGTCCCCTCGGCTGCAATATAGAGGTCATCATGGAAGGCGACAGAATAGTGCGCGTAACGGGCTGCACATGTCCCAGGGGAGAGGAATACGCTGTTCAGGAAGTAATGGCACCCAAACGCGTCGTTATGAGTGTGGTAAAGGTTAAGGGAGGTATGTTCCCGACAGTTTCTGTAAAGACGGATAAGCCAGTCCCGAAGGAGCTGATACCAGAAATTATGAAGGAGCTTGCCTCCGTCGAGGTCGAAGCACCTGTGCATATAGGACAGGTCATAATAGAAAACATTTTGGGGACTGGAGCAAATATAGTTGCAACTAGACCTGCATAATGGAAGCTGGAGGTGGTTTGGATGAAGCTTGGTGAGCCGGTTATTGCAATAAACTTTAAGACTTATGCCCAGGCGACTGGTAAAGGTGCTTTGGCGATTGCAAAGGCGGCTGAGAGGGTTTGGAGGGAGACAGGGGTAACTATAGTTGTTGCGCCGCAGCTTGTCGACCTCTACCGCATTGCGCAGGAGGTTGAGATTCCGGTTTTTGCGCAGCACATTGATCCGATAACGCCTGGAAGCCATACTGGGCATGTTCTGCCTGAGGCGGTGAAGGAGGCTGGGGCAGTGGGGACCCTCCTCAACCACTCGGAGAATAGGATGATCCTCGCGAACTTGGAGGCCAGCATAAGGCGTGCTGAGGAAGTTGGTTTGATAACCATGGTGTGCTCGAATAATCCGGCGGTTTCAGCGGCGGTTGCTGCTCTTGGGCCGGATTATGTGGCTGTTGAGCCGCCTGAGCTGATTGGGACTGGGATTCCTGTGAGTAAGGCTAAGCCGGAGGTCATTACTGACACGGTGGAGTTGGTCAGGAGGGTTAATCCGAACGTCAAGGTTCTCACGGGCGCTGGAATTTCAACGGGGGAGGATGTTAAGAAGGCTTTGGAGTTGGGGAGTGTTGGCGTTCTCTTAGCTAGTGGAGTTACAAAAGCCAAAAACCCAGAAAAAGCAATAAAAAACCTAGTCTCACTGATTGTTTGAGGGAGTTTTAGAGCCCTCTTCTAAATTTTAAGAAGCCACTACTCTTGATTAACTTTGCCCATACAGGGTTCTATGGTAGCCCCGCCGGGATTCGAACCCGGGTCGCGGGATCCAAAGTCCCGCATGCTTGGCCGCTACACCACGGGGCTGCCCGATACTATGAAATCCACCCCGCTTTATAAAAGTTACCTGGAGAAGAATTCAGAAGACGAACTCCTCGCCCTCTCCCACAGCAAACTCACTCATGACGCTCTCGAAATCGCTTTCAGCGGCGTATATAAAGCCGCACCTGTCGCACCTCAGAAGGTTCCCCTCCCGCCGCAGAGGGGCAAAACACACCGGGCAGCGGTATTCCTCAGCTTCAAACTTCGAAAAGACGTCATCAAGCATCACGAGGAGCTTCAGCTCGTTCTCCCAGTCCTCATGAACCATCCCCCAGTAAGGCGTCAGCACAGGAACACCATCCTCCACAAGGAATGGATTTATTCCGAGGCTTCTGATTCCGACAGGAAGCTTTTGAGCCGGCTCTATCGAGACAACGAACTGATTGTAGAACTCAATATTCTGGGCTCGGACTGTAATCCCCGCTCCGATTCTCCTTCTGAGGGGATAGAGCTGCAGGAACATGGAGTCATGATAGGGTTCAAAGCTCACCGCGGCCCCAACGTGCCTTGAGGAAAAGAACTGGGTGATGTTCTCCTCCCTGTCCTCACCGACCAGCCTGAAGCCGAGCTTTCTCAGGGCACGCTCCATAAACCTTGGTCTTGGATAGGAGGAGTAAGCCAGATAATACTCCCCGATCCACCCGGCCAGCGCCATGGAGTAGCCCACAAAAAACTGCTTCTGAACCCTGAGGTATGCAACGCTCGGCACCAGTTTTATCACTGATTTTCACCGCTAAATATAAAGACGCTGAGGAAGTATTTATGGTTTTTGTCTCAGGGCAAACCTCTCCTCAACCCCGCGGCTTATGAGGACAAAGGCAAGGGCAAGAAGGGCAATTGCGAGGCCTGGCGGCAGAATCCACCACCACGCACCGCTTATAAATCCCCCCTGCACATAGGCATCCGCCATATATGATCCCCAGTTTATTCCTGGTATCATGCCGAAGAAGCCGATGAAGGTTATGAACACTATCAGCCTTGGAATCGCAAGGGAAATGTATGAGGTTGCGACGACCACAGCCCTCGGGATGATGTGCTTTCTGATTATGTGCCTGTCGTCCGCCCCCATGGCTTTTGCCGCCTCTATATACTCTCTGGAGAGCTCCTGCAGGATTATCATCTTGAGACTCCGGGCATCTCTTCCCCAGAAAAGGGAGGCAAGGATGAAGGCCAGGGAGATGGTGGAGATGCTCATACCAAGGCCGGAAGCCTGTCTGGAGAAGAGAAAAATCAGCGCCAGAGCAGCAGGCAGAAGGGGGATTGAAAGAAGGAGCTTGTTCATAAAGTCCACAGTTTTACCTGCAGGGTTCCTGTAATAGCCGGATACGATTCCGAAAAACATGACGAGGATGAAGAGCATCCCGGCAGCGAGAAAGGCTATCAGGAGGGTGTTCCTCATCGACCATGTAAAGCCAATCCACAGGTCTCTTCCCCTCGAATCGGTTCCCATCAGGCCGAAGCAGCTGCCTATAACCCTAACCTCCGGCGTTGGAGGGGTTGAATTGTCAAGGGAATACACAACTACGTTGAGACTGTATTTTCCGTGGAGGGGCTTTCCATCCCTTCCCCTGAAGAGAAGGCTCACGGGATTTGTCAGGTAGTCCATGGAGACGTTGAGGTAAGAGGATGCCATCCATGAAATGCGATTCCTGACAGAGCGGTCAATTCCAAGGAATAGCTCTGGGTACCTGACAGGATTGCTGTAGAGGCGGATTGAATAGCCGTCGGGCCTGCGGAGGGAGACATCTACGACATACCTGTCGCTGAAATTTGCTCCGAAAAGGATGACTATATCCTGCGGCGGAACATCATAGCGGTAGTCATAGATGTAGGTGTTGTTGTAAATTGCCACACCGGGATAGCGGCTTACAGAGGTCTCAGGAGTGAGAGCAGCAGAAGGAGCCCTGTCATGGATGGTCAGATAGTTGTACCACTCGGGCGGGGCGAATTTTGGATTGTAATGCCAGTAAGTTATGTCGTCCCATCTGGAGAGCTCCTTCTCGGGAACTATCCAGGGGACGATGAGGGAGAACAGGAGAAAGAAGAGGAGTATCGCAAAACCCGCCCGGATTTTCACTCTCCCACCCCCACCCGCGGGTCAAGATAGACATAAACCGCTTCAAGAATCACGGCCGCCGCGACGTAGATGAGAACCACCAGAAGGCTCACGATGAGGAAGAGCATGGGATGGATGCTCATAACCACCCCCCGGTTCAGCACAACGCGCCTTGAGAAGCTGTAGTAAAGGAGAGTTCCCAGCCCCTTGAGGCCGAAGATAATGTCTATTATGAACGTGCCCGTGATGAGGTCGAGGAGCGTGTAGGTCGTGAATGTCAGAAAGGGCGGAAACACATTCCTGAGGATGTGCTTCCTTATAATCCACCATTCCGTGAAGCCCTTGGCTCTGGCAACGGCAACGTATTCCCTGTCGAACTCCTCTATCGCAAGGTTTCTTATCCTGAAGGCATACCCCCAAACGTAAATCAGCGCAATGGAGAGGACAGGAATCACGAGGTGCATCAGGATGTCA
>WAPO01000032.1 GCA_015520705.1 Thermococcus sp.
TTCATAGGGAGTGTGATCCAGCTTGGAATCGCCGGGCCCATAGGCGACGGCATCAGCTCCAAACCTCGGAGCCAATATGTTCATGTCCGCAGTGCCGCTCTTCTTTTTAAGCCTCGGCTTTGCACCATTTTTTCTTATCGCCCTGACAAATGCCCTAACCAGGGGGCTTCTCCTTGAAACTCCATAAGCAGGCACAGAGTCCAAAATTTCCCCCTTAAACAAAGGCTCATAACCCAGAGGTGTTCTGATATTGACAACCATCTCCCCGTAAAAATCAAAATCCCTCTCATAAGCTTCGAATCTCAAAATTCTCCCGCTCGGCTGATCAAAACCTTCCCCGAAATCCCTGCTTAGTTTGAGCCATTTCTCAATCAGCTTTTCTGCGGCGCCTTTGGAGCTCAAACTTCCATGGAACTTCTCGACTTTCTCCACAAACTTCATTGTTAAACTTCCTTTGTAGGCGATTGTAACTCCATCAAAGCCGCTTGGCTCTCCGATCACTATAAAATCCGGCTGTGGAACATTAAGATTTTTGGCACCAATGGAGTATCCTTCCTCATCGACCAAACCAGCGAAAATTAAATTGGCATCACTCTCAAGGAAAGCGAAAAAGAAAGTGGCCAATGGCCCCTTGGCATCAACGCTCCCTCTCCCCCATAAGTTCCCATCTTCAATCCTGACTGGGATTACACCCCTGACGGTATCCATATGCCCAGCTAAGAGAATTCTACTGCCCCTCCCCTTCTTTTCCGCTATAACATTTCCCACTTCATCAACATATGCCCCAGCTCCAAAGCTTTCAAAGCTCTCAATTAGGAATTTGGCAACTTTTCCCTCCTCACCGCTCGGGCTGTAAATGCTAACCAGCTCCTTTAGGAACTCTATTTTTTCTTCCTCACTGATTTTCATTCAGGACGCCCTCAACGGTTTTCTTGATCCAGAGCATCTGCTCCTTTGTGACTATCAGCGGGGGCAATAGCCGGATTACCCGATTCCCAGCAGTATTCACTAATAATCCTTTCTCCTGAAGTTTCTCCACGTATTTTCCTGCACTCTCCTTCAGGAGGACTCCAAGCATCAGCCCCTTACCTCTCGTCATTATCACCTTGTCCCCTTCTATGTTTATGTTCTTCTCCTGGGCCTTTTCTACGAGCTTTTCTCTCCTTAAAATCCTCAACGTTGTTGCCATGGCTTTACAGGCGAGTGGATTTCCTCCAAAGGTCGAGCCATGCTTTCCTCTTGGAACGTCAAAATTTGTTAGCGTTAATCCGATTGGGATGCCATTTGCCAGACCTTTGCCCATCGTGACTATGTCGGGCTGAACCTTGTAGTGCTCTATTGCCAGAAATTTTCCAGTTCTAAAGGCGCTTTGGACCTCATCCACTATTAGCAAAGCCTCATTTTCCTCGGTTAAGTCTCTCAGAGTTTTAATGAACTCCTCCTTTGCAGGAATTATCCCTCCCTCCCCCTGAATTGGCTCGACTATCACAGCGGCAGTTTCTCCGGTTATTGCATCTTTTGCAGCCTCTATGTTGTTGAATGGAATATGCCTGAATCCGGGAACCAAAGGCTCAAAGGGCTCCCTATACTTTTTCTTCCAGGTTGCGCTTAAAGAGCCGAAGGTTCTCCCGTGAAAGGCTTTCGTCATGGCTATTATCTCCTTCCTGCCCGTATAAAGGCGGGCAAACTTTAAAGCCGCCTCGACAGCTTCAGTTCCCGAGTTCCCAAAATAGGCATATTCAAAGCTGAGGAACTTTGAGAGTTCTTCTAGGGCTTCATCCTTCTCTTCATGGTGAAACATTGGGCCGGCAACCACAAGCTTTCTCATCTGCTCGGCTATTGCATTCACTAACTCTTCATTTGAGTGTCCGAGTATGGCAACACCGATCCCCGCTATGGCGTCAAGATATTTGTTTCCATTCTCATCCCACACATAGACTCCCTTTCCCCTAACGAGCTTCAGCCTTTTTCTGTAAAGGTTCATCTCCCTCATTCAATCACCGTCCTGCCGTTTAAGCCCTGTATGACGACCTTTCTAACACCACCTTCAAGGGCCGCCTTTGCCATCAACAGCTTCCTCCTCATACCTCCTCCTGCAAAATGGAGGAATTCATCAAGCTCATCAGCTTTTATCTCATCTACAATTCTCCCATTGACCAGAAAGGCAGTATCAGAAAGGAATAATAATTCATCAACCCCCAGACTCAGGGCTATTTCCTTTGCAAGCTTATCCCCATCAACGTTTAAGGGTTCGAAGGCTTCACTCATAGCTATAGGGGCTATGACAGGAATCCCAAAATCCATCAACCTGATCAAAATATCGACATTGATACTCTCAATTTTCCCGGAGTAGTCGTCTCTGACCACAACCTTTTTGCCATCTATGACCGCCTTGATTATTTTCTTCCTCTTGGCTTTTACAATCCCGAAGTCGAGACCGCTTAAGCCCACAGCGTTGATTCCTCTGCTCTGGAGATGAGCCACAATATCTTTGTTGGCTTTCATCACAGCCATCAAATAAACTTCAATCACTTCCTTCGGGGTGTATCTGAATTCCACTCCAGCTGGACTCTTTAGTTTCCTAACCTCAATTCCAAGCCTTTTGCAGAGGGCATCAACATAATCCGAGCCGCCGTGAACAATTAAATCCCCTTTGAGTTCAAAATCTTCGAGTTTATCTAAAATGCTTCCTCCGATTTTAACCACTTTCATTTTGTCCACCTAAACTGGATAAACCGGTAGATAGCTCAGGCCAAGGGTTTCATCCAGCCCAAAAGCTATGTTCATGTTCTGCACCGCCTGTCCTGCACCGCCTTTAATCAAATTGTCCAGCGCTGAAAAGAGAATCACCCTTTGATTTCTCTCGTCATATGTGAAGCCTATATCGATGAAATTGCTCCCTATCACATACTTTGGATCAGGTAATCTCTGCATTCCTCCTTTTTCCTTGACAATTCTCACAAATGGTTCTTTTAAATACGGGAAATACTTTTTATAGAGCTCTTTTTCGTTTGTATTCATTTTAAAGTAAATTGTTGCCAGAAGCCCCCTCACCAAGTCAATGGAATGGACCGTAAATTGAGCATTAATCCCTGTTTCCTGCTTTATCTCCGCCTCATGCCTGTGATGGAACGGTTTATAGACCCTGACCACATGGCTCCTCTCTGGATGGATGCTGGCCACGTTCTCCCTTCTCCCCCCAGCGCTTGAGCTAACCTTCAAATCCACTATTGCCTCATCAACCTCCCCCCTAAAGGGATATAACGCTAAGATTACCGCCGTTGCATTGCAGCCCGGATTTGCTATTAATTCAGCCTTTTTGATTTCCTCCCTGTGAATCTCAGGCAAACCGTAAACAAACTCATCTATAAGCTCCGGTTTCAAATGCCCCCCATAGTATTCTTCGTATAAACTAGGACTCACTCTGAAGTCTGCGCTTAAGTCAATTATCTTGGCACTTCCCATGTAATCCTCAATTATTCTCATCGAAGTTCCGTGAGGGACGGCTAAAAACACCACATCCGCGTCAAAGCTGTAGCTATCTGTAAATCTCAGATTTAATCCCCTCAGATGAGGATGAACTTTGTGAATTTTCTTTCCACTGTAGCGCCTCGAGGTTACAGCACTTATCTCCACTTCAGGGTGCATTGCCAAGAGCCTGACGAGCTCTCCTCCAATATAACCGCTTGCACCGACAACAGCAGCTTTTATCATCTCCTGGCCACCCCAAGGGCATATTCAACGATTTTTTTCGCCACATCAACGCCAGTAACCCTTACCACATTTTTGAACTCCATGGCAGGGTTGACTTCATTAACGAGCAATCCTCTGTCGCTCTCAAAAATATCTATCGCCAGGGCTCCTTCGCCAAACGCCTCCCATGCTTTAATTGAAATCTCCTTGACTTCTTCATCATTACAGGGAACTGCTTTTCCTCCCCTCGCTGTATTTGTCACCCAGTGGTCAGAATATCTGTAAATAGCGGTTACAAACTCTCCCCCAATAACATGACTTCTTATATCCCTGCCCGGCTTTTCAATGTATTCCTGAATGTAATAGACCTTATAGAGGGGGTTCCCCATCCAGTTTCTGTGCTCCACCACAGCCTCAGCCGCATCTATATCGTTTATTTTGCTAACCATCCTTCCCCAGCTTCCAAAGACGGGCTTCATAACCACGGGATAGCCAAGCCTCTCCATCGCCTTTATCGCACTGTCCTTATCAAATGCCGCGCTCCACTTCGGAACAGGAACCTTTTTACTGAGCTTTAATGTTGCAAAAAGCTTGTCTCCTGCCTCAAGAACTATATCAAATGGATTAACCGTTGGGATTCCTGCCTCCTCAAAGAGCTTTGCCATATACAGGGCTTTGAAGTGGCTAACGTTCCTCATTATTACCACGTCCAGATCAAAGTCCTCTGGAAAGACAGTTTCGCTGTCATGGAGCATAACCACCTCCCCATGCTCCTTTGCCCTATCTCTGAGCATCTTCTCTTCCTGACGCATTATAGTGTAGGTTATGCCTATTTTCATTCTTCAGCCTCCACGACAAATAAGGCAGAGTAAATCTACTCTCCCCAGTCCTCTTCCACCTCAGGGAGTTCTTCTAAGATTACTGGGTTCAGGCCAACCACCTCAAGCTCCGAACCGCAGACAGGGCACTCCACTATCTCATGCAGTTCCACTCCGTTTATCTCAACTTCTGCACCGCAAACCGGACATTCGACCATATTTCCACCTCCTTGCTTGTATACCCAATCCGCATGACATATGGAAGACTTAAATCTTTTTTGTAACATTTAATTCTAAATTTCCAAATTCTATGACAAATATAACATCATTTCATGAACAGCGTTGGTATTGTGTTAATCCTTATCTCATCCACCCAGAGTTCATCCCATTCTATGGGATCAATCTCCCGTTCCTCAATTTTCGAAACTATTCCATTTACAACCTCCACAGTCATTGCATTTCCCCCCAGATCAGGCGTTAAATTTCCCTCTTTCACATAATCTCTGACAGCATCCCAGATTACCCGACCATTCAGGCCCAGATACTCCAGAAGCATGGCTCCACTCAGAATTGCTCCGATTGGATTTGCTATTCCTTTCCCGGCTATATCTGGCGCACTTCCGTGTATTGGCTCAAAGAGAGCTATTTCTGTCCCATAGTTCCCTGAGGGAATGATTCCAATGCTCCTCGCATGTATGGATGCCAAATCTGAAAGAATATCCCCAAAGAGATTTTCGCTCAGTATTATCCTGTGCTGCCATGGATTTCTGACGAGCTCTATCGTAAAGGAATCAATGAGTCTCTCCCTAACCCCAATTCCTTCCCTCTCCGCCAGGCCCAGAACAATTCTTCTGAAAAACCTGTCACCCATCAAAATGTTTGCCTTGTGGACAAAAGTAATTTCCTTGAGGTTCCTCTCTTTTGCCAGTTCTATTGCAAATTTTGCAATTCTCTCCGCTCCATTCTCAGTTATCACCCTAAAATCAACGATTCTGCCATCATCAACCTCGTATTCTCCCGAGTAAAGCCCTTCGCTGTTTTCCCTAACTATGTAAATCTCCCGGTCTCCCCAGAGGTCTGGAATAATCCTGAGGTTGGCATAAAGGCCAAGCTCCCTTCTCAGGGTTATTATCAGGCTTTTGTAATTTGGGATATCAAAAGGGGTTGTCGTTGCTCCAAAAAGGACAGCATCCATTTTTCTGATTTCTTCCAAGTCTTCGTCTTTTATTGGAACCCCAAACCTTCTGAAAACTTCAGTCCCTCCTTCAAACTCAACAAAGTTTATCCTGTCTGTTACAGCTCTTATTACCTCCATTGCAGCCTCTGTAACCTCCGGTCCAATTCCATCTCCTTTTATCAGGGCTACCCTATGCACAAATCACCCCTCCTTTGTAGATACTGCACTATCCCTCCGTTTCGGACTATCTCAAAGAGGAACCCCTCCAAAGGTCTGAACTGCCTTACTTCTCTCCCCTTCCTGACAATTCCCCTTTGCCAGTCCACTTCCACTTCATCACCATCGTTCAACCAGTCCGTATCGCCTGTTAGGAGGGGAATGCCAAGGTTAATGCAGTTTCTGTAGAATATTCTTCCAAAGGATTTTGCAATAATTCCACTAATCCCGGCTGCTTTCAACGCCAGAGGTGCCGATTCCCTTGAAGACCCTATTCCAAAGTTCTTTCCGCCCACAACAACGTCTCCTCTCCTCACCTCCTTGGAAAACTCCGGCCTGATCTCTATGAACGCTATCCTTGCAAGCTCCCGGGGGTCTTTTGTGAGGTTGTATCTCCCGGGAGTTATCGCATCTGTTGAGACATCATCTCCAAATTTCCACACCCTCATAGCAAATCCTCCATGAATATTGTATCCTTCTGGTGCTTTTTCTCCGGTTATTTCGCCAGCCTTTCCCAAAGGCTGTTCCACACCCTCATAACAAATCCTCCATGAACTCACAAAGCATCCTCCGGGTTTGTTATCTCCCCATAGATTGCACTGACAGCTGCAGTAATCGGGCTGGCGAGATATATTTCGGCATTTGGAGAACCCATCCTCCCTCTGAAATTCCTGTTCGTCGTGCTGAGAACAATCTCTCCATCCCCTGCGACTCCCATGTGTCTTCCCAGGCACGGTCCGCAGCCAGGCGGCAGAATAACAGCACCGGCGTCGTTTAATATTTTGGCCGTGCCGTCTTCGATCATCCGAAGGTAAATCCTCCTAGATGCGGGTGCAATGAGCGTTCTAACCCTAACCCTTTCACCTTCAAGGATTTCCGCCACCCGTCTGAGGTGTTCAAGTCTTCCATTCGTGCATGAGCCTATGAAAACCTGATCTATTTTCCTGTTGATCCTCCCGGCTCTCTCCACATTGCCCGGGTGGTGTGGCAAAGCAACAAAAGGCTCAATCTCACTGAGATCTACTGTGATTTCCCTGAGATAACTTCCATCCCCTTCAAAATCCCCATTGTCGAGGAGAGCGGTTTTTGCATTTGTTTCAACACTGAGATTTGCTATCGTCATTTTTTCGTCGATTGGGAGATCAGAGCCTCCAAAAAACTCCAAAGCTCTATAATTCATGTTAAACTTCCTTAATAGCTCGATCAGATGCAGCATTGCATCCATTGCCATCACATGCTTATCCAGCCGCCCTTCGAGGTTTACCCTGACACTTTCCGGGACTCTAAGCCAAGTTTTACCCATACCCAACGCCACAGCTGTGTCAGTTGCCCCCATTCCCACAGCAAAAACACCAAAGGCTCCCAGCGTTGGTGTGTGGGAATCAGCCCCGATGACTATCCTTGCATCCTCCAGCAGCCCTTCCTCTGGGACAACCTGATGTGAAATGCCGTAGCCTTCAAAGATTCTAATCCCCTGTTCTCTTGCAAATTCCCTGATCTCCATCTGGAGATTTGCAACTTTAACTGTCGGTGCCGGATAAACATGGTCAAAGAAAATAAAGGTTCTCTCAGGCCTCATGACCTTCGTAAAGGCTCTCCTAAAGGCGTCTATTATGAGAGGCATCGTTCCATCATGGGCGTAGATTAAATCAACGTCCCGGATTATCACCTCCCCTGTTTTTGCATGCAGAATCTCCTCAACAATTGTCACTCCACTCCCCCCATTCTTCTTGCTTCCTCAAGGAGTCTCTCAGGAGTGAAAGCTCCCTGCGAACTCTTCACAATGCTGAGCAGTTTTCTGGTTATTTTTTCGTCCCTGATGCCCATTCTTTCCAAGTAGAATCTTATCGAGTCTCTCCCTGCATATTTATCCAGGTAGATACTCCTCTCCCGTCCGAAGAGCTCCGCAGGTAAAAACTCATAGAAAGCTGGATCCTTTACCACTGCTGAAACATGCAGGCCCGCTTTGTGAACAAAGGCATTTTCTCCGGTTATGGGATAATTTTTCTGCATCCTGATTCCTGTTATTTCCTGCAACATCTGACTCATTTCATAGAGCCTTTCGAGTTTGTAGTGTCTGAGTCCGTAATGGTAGTAGAGAATCGTCGAAATCTGGGCCAAATCGACTATCCCAACCCTCTCCCCTATGCCGTTTATGGTTGCATCTACCACCGTTGCTCCCGCTTCAATTCCCATTACCGCGTTTGCTAAGGCCAGACCCAAATCGTTATGACAGTGCACATTGGTTGGAATACCAAAGCCCACAACCCTTTCAGTCAGCTCATAGAAGTAGAATGGATGGGCACTTCCGGTTGTGTCTGCTATGCTCACCCTATCGACTTTTAGTTCTCTTGCAAGATTTAAGGCCCTTTCAAGGTTTCTCCATTCCGTCCTTGTGGTATCCTCAGGGGTAAAACGCACCCTCAGTCCGTGGTCTTTGGCGTAGAGAATTGCATTTTCAATCCTTCCCAAAGCCTGGTCGAGGGTTATGTTGAAGCGTCTCTGAAGGCAGGAGTTAGAGAGACAGAAAAAGATGCCAACCCAGTCCACATTCAAGTCGAGGATTAAGTCAATGTCCCTTCTGAGAGCCCTTGAATGAGCCAGGAGGTTTGCCTTTAATCCCTGCTCTGAAATTAGTCTTATGCCCTCCAGAACGTCGTCGCTCACTGCGGGATGCCCGACCTCTATAAACTCCACACCAAAATCGTCCAGAGCCAGAGCTATCTCTGTCCTCTGCTCGGGAGAAAAGCTAACCCCTGGTGACTGCTCCCCTTCCCTTAAAGTTGAGTCCAGCAGATATATTTGAACAGACCTTAATAGGCACCACCGAACATAGCTTTTGAAAGATATATATAAATCTTTCGGAAAATCTGTCTATCTTTCGAAGAGCTTTTCCTATATTTTGTAAAATATAAAAGATATTTCCATATTTGGGCATTTTTATAGAAAAAATTTCTATACATTTTGATCCGCTCTTTCACGGCTCAAGAAAAATTTGGTAAATGTAAAGAACCTCCTTAAACAAGCTCTTCCAGGGGTTTGCTGATGAGCCGCTGCACTTTTGGGCTGTTATATTCGCTTAGCTCTTTGACTTCAAACTCGTTCTTCTTTGCCCAGATGAAGGCCTTTGAAAGCTCGTAACCTAAATTTGCATCCAGAACTACCGGAATGTTTAAATCCACAGCTGTCCGTCTGATTGGATAATCCCTCTCCTTTGCATAGCCCGAAGTTATAAGCAAATCAATTTTGCCCGATTTCATAAACTCCAGTGCTTTGTCTCTGCTCAAAGTATTTCCCCCTGTCAGGCTATCTTCTAAAGTGAAAATGCTGTATCCTGAGCTTTCAAGGAGCTTTACAATTTCAGATAAAGTTGAGATATCCTTGTTATAGCCGTAGATCAAGATGCTCGACTTCGGCATTCTGTTCGGCTTCGCAGAGAGCCAGCTCTTTAAGAGAGCATCCTCAAATTCACTACCGAGAGCAGCAACTTCTCCCGTGGAGCGCATTTCAGGCCCCAGGAAAGGATAGGCGTTTTGAAGCTGGGACCAGGAAAACTGGGGAGTTTTAACGGCAAAAGCCTTTGCAGGGATTTCGTAATACTCATAGTCGCTCCCTATGGAGAGCTTTCCATCAAAGACTGCCTGAGCAGCTAGCTCCATTAAATTCACTCCCCTAGATTTACTTGAGAAGGGCATGGAGCGGCTGGTGCGCAGGTTCAGCTCAAGGACATGCACATCCTCATTCACCAGGAACTGTATGTTAAAGGGCCCTCTAATTCCCAGAGCCAGCGCGAGCTCCAGGGCTATTTCCCGCATCTTTTTTACATGCTTCTCCTTGAGATAGCGATAGGGAGTGACCATCGTTGCATCACCGCTGTGAATCCCCGCTTTTTCTATGTGCTCCAGGGTAACCCCGATTACCCTCTTCCCATCCGACACAGCATCTATCTCCACTTCCATGGCATCCAGGAACTTTGAAACCACGACAGGGTGTTCCGGGGAAACTTTTGTCGCCAGAGAGAGATATTCCCTTAGCTCTTTCTCATTGTAGGCCACCTTCATAGCGGTTCCGCTTAAAACGTAGCTCGGCCTTATCATTAGGGGATAACCAACCTGTCCAGCGAAAGCCAGAACCTCTCCAAGGCTTTTAGCTTCAATCCAGGGAGGCTGTTTTATATTGAGCCTTTCCAGGAGCTTTGAAAACTTGGCTCTATCTTCTGCTATATCCACACTCGTTCCCCGCGTTCCCAGAAGTTTAACCCCTTCGTGTTCAAGCTTCTTAGCTAAGGAATTTGCAAGCTGTCCCCCTGCAAAAGCTACAACGCCATCGGGATTTTCAAAGTGATAGATGTCCAAAACCCTCTCAAGGGTTATCTCCTCGAAGTAAAGCTTGTCGTTGATATCCCAATCCGTTGAGACCGTTTCGGGATTGTAATTCAGGACTATAACCTCATAACCCCTCTTTTTAGCGGCGTTTGCAAAACTTACAACTGCCCAATCAAACTCCACACTGACCCCAATCCTGAAGACACCAGCTCCCAGAATCAGAACCTTTGGCTTCTCTGTATAGGGGATATCATTTTCCTGAGCATCGTAGGTCATGTATAGATAATTCGTTCTTGCTGGGACTTCCCCGGCCAGGGTGTCTATCTGCTTTACAAATATCTCCGGTTTCTTTAACTGTCCGCCTGTTAGCATCTCTATCTGTCTATCGCTGAAGCCAAGCTTCTTCGCTTCGCTTATAAGCTCCTCACCCGGCTTCTTCTTAAGTTCTTCCGCCAGCTTAACGAGGTCTTCGATTATGTAGAGATAAAACCTGTCTATTCCGGTAATTTTGTGAATCCCATCCACATTTGCTCCCAGCTTCAGCGCCTTTGCAATGTGCATTGGAGCGTAGGGCTCATAGCTCTCAATTCTCCCCATAACATCCTCCAGTGACTCCTCACTCTCATAGTACTTTCCTATCAGCTCGTCACCAATCCCTGCCATTCTAACTGCCTTCTGGAAAGCCTCATGGAGATTTCTTCCTATGGCCATTACCTCTCCAATGCTTTTCATCTCCGTGTTTATCTTTTTGTTTGCATCCTCGAACTTTTCTAAGTCCCATCTCGGCATTTTAACAATAACATAATCCAGGCTCGGCTCGAATAGAGCCGTTGTAATTCCCGTTACTCCATTCATGAGCTCATCTAATGTATAGCCCAGAGAAAGCTTTGTCGCTATGTATGCTAAAGGATACCCTGTGACCTTGCTTGCCAAGGCAGATGAGCGGCTCATTCTTGGATTTGTCTCGATTATGTAGAACTCCTCCGATTTAGGATCCAATGCCAGTTGAACGTTGCACTCCCCGATGAGATTTATGGCTTCCGCCACTTTGATAGCCGCACTCCTCAGAAGCTGATACTCTCTATTTGTTAGGGTTTGAGAGGGGGCAACCACTATAGAATCTCCCGTATGAATCCCCATCGGGTCGAAATTCTCCAGACATGCCACGGCAACAGCGTTTCCATATTTATCACGAACCACCTCGAACTCTATCTCCTTCCATCCCTTCAAATAGCGCTCTACCAGAACCTCCCCAATCTCGCTCTGGGCAAATGCCCGGATTATATAACCTTCAAACTCCTCCTCGTTCCAAGCAACAAAAGAGCCTCTCCCTCCCAAGTTAAAGCTAACCCTAACCATGACAGGAAAGCCTATCTCCCGGGCCGCTTTTAGAGCCTCCTCAGCACCTCTGGCGGATTTACTTGGGGGTATCGGGAGGTTATTTTTGATCATCGTTTCCCTGAACTTCTCCCTATCTAGGGCCTTTTTTATTCCCTCCACAGGCGTCCCGAGAACCTCGATACTGTACTTTTCCAAAATTCCAGAGTCGTGCAAAGCCACCCCTAAGGACAGAGCGCTCTGACCCCCAAAGCCCAGCAGAATTCCATCGGGCTTCTCCTTTTTTATAACCTCCTCAACAAATTTAACATCAAGCGGTATCAAATACACCCTATCCGCCATATCATGACTCGTTTGGATTGTAGCAACGTTTGGATTGATTAGAATCGTCTCTATGCCCTCCTCCTTTAAAGCTTTTAAAGCCTGACTTCCGCTGTAGTCAAATTCGGCAGCCTCACCAATTTTTATTGCTCCAGAACCCAGAACAAGAACCTTAGAAACCATGAGCCTCACCCTCAACCATTTTTGAAAAAACATCAAACACCCATGTTGAATCCAAAGGGCCCGGTGATGCCTCAGGATGAAACTGAGTGGCAATTATCGGCTTTTCTGGATGGTAAATCCCTTCAACACTCCCGTCGTCTATATTGACCATCCATACTTTAAACTCGTTTAAACTTTGAGCTTTCACGGCATATCCATGATTCTGAGTTGTTACAAGTGCTTTTCCACTTTTTAGGTCTTTAACCGGTTTGTTAATCCCTCTATGTCCATATTTGAGCTTGTAAATCTCCCCTCCGTCTGCCAGAGAGAATATCTGACTTCCCAAGCAGATGCCCATTGCCGGAATGCCATACTCGATAACCTCCCGGGCTTTCTCTATCAGGTCTTTAAGCAATGAAGGATTTCCGGGGCCGTTGCTGAATAAAATCCCATCTGCATTGAATTCCTCTAAAACATCGACTGGATCATAATGATAGGGAATTCTTATTACCTTAAACCCTCTCTTCAGGAGTTCCCTCAGAATTCCGTATTTGATACCGCAATCGACTACCACGACACTCCTATCTGAGCGTTCTGGCTCATGGATGATTATCTCCTTCGGAGTAACTTTATCTATGAAATTCATCTCATCATAGCTCAGCTTTTTCACTTTCTCTGCAATCCCATCGAGTTCATAATCCCCCAGAGCCAAAGCCCCCATCATCACTCCTCTTTCCCTTATTTTTTTCACTAAAGCCCTTGTATCAATTCCTTCTATCCCGGAAACCCCTTCTTCCCTAAACCACTCATCCAAGCTTTTTTCACTCGCCCAATGGCTGCTTTTCATAAGCCTTGAAATTACAAATCCTTCGACCTGTATCTTATCTGATTCATAGTGGAGGGGAACGCCGTCTTCCGCTATTTTCTTGCTCGGGACACCGTAGTTTCCGATTAAGGGGTACGTCATGGTTAAAATCTGTCCTTTGTAAGAGGGGTCAGTTAAGGATTCTGGATAGCCCACCATTCCCGTTGTGAAAACGACCTCCCCGTATTTTATCCCCTCACTTCCAAAGCCCCTGCCTTTGAAAACAGTGCCATCCTCCAGGATCAGGTATGCTGGCTTCATTGAATCACCCCGCTTAATTTGGAAGAATCCTCCTTGAGGTTCTTTTTTGCCCGCTTGATGTATTTCTCAACTTCCTCTGGATTTGGAGAGCCTAAAACAGGTTTTTTAATGCCTTCCTCCAAGTTTGCCTTGATTCCATAAAGCTCTTCAACTCTGGTGTAGAATTCCTCAACGCTTTTGGAGTCTTTTATCAGCTTTGCAATCTCCCCGTAGACTTTTCTGTAGGGCTTTTCACTCTTTAGGGAGACTTTTTCAGCTATATCCGTCGCTAAAATCGGGAGAAGTTCGGCATCTCTCAACAGCTTCTCCTTATTGGCATCAATCTTCCTGAAGAGGTCCGAGAAGATTTTCAGCGTTTTCAGGGTTTTCTTTAAAATTGTTAGTGCATGTCTGTTTGCCTCCTGCATATCCAGATTGTAGCCACTTGGAATGCCCTTTAAGATCCCGAGAAGGGCGGTTAGGTGTCCCACGCTTTCAGAGCCCCAGGCTCTCGCTATCTCCATGGTCACAGGATTTTTCTTTTGGGGCATCATGCTGCTCGTTGCAAGATGCTCCTTGGGTAAAATCAAATAGTCGAACTGGGGTGTTGAGAAAATTATGATGTCCTCGGCTATCCGTGATAAAAACACAGATAGGTTAGCATCCATCGATGCAGCTATACTCAGAAAATCCCTGCTGCTCGTTGCCTTTATAGAGTTGATCACAGTTTCTTTGAAAAGCTCACTGGCAAGGGCTTCTCTATCCAGGGGGACGCTCGTCCCGCCAACCGCCCCTCCTCCCAAAGGGGATTTATCAACCACCTTAAGGGCAAAGAAGAGCGCCTCTGTATAATCTGCCAAAACCTCCTCGATATAGCATAGATAGTGCGCGAAAGTTGAGGGTTGTGCTGGCTGCAGGTGGGTAAAGGCTGGCATTATCGTGTATGTGTGCTCTTCCGCTTTTTTCAGCAGAATTTCCCTTAAATTTACAAGCTCCTTCAGCTGCTCGATGAGAAGCTTCTTCGTTTTTAACCTCAGAGCTGCCGAGACATGATCGTTTCTGCTTTTCCCCAGTGCCAGATAGCCCTCATCCTCTCCGAGTTTTTCCTTCAGATAAATCTCAATAGCTTCATGCACATCTTCGGCATCAATGGAAAACAGTGGAGAGGGATTTTGAAGGAGCTTTTCGAGCTCTTTTAATATTTTATGGGCCTTTTCCTCAGGGATGAAACCCTGAATATCCAGAACCTTCACGTGGGCAATCAAACTTTCCACAACTTCGATGGCTATCTCTCTATCTTCCTCCATGGAGGAAGTGTATGTCAAGATGTCAAGGTCACCGTCGCCCAGCAGATTTTTTCTATACATAGCACCACCTAACTAATGACCTTCTTTGCTTTCACGGGTGTTGGAGCCGTGTATGGAACTGTCAGCTTGTTTTTTGTGCTGTAAGCCAGTACACTCTGCAATCCAAAGAGTTCAATAAAGCCGGCTGCAAGTTTTTGATCAAAAGTGCTGAATTTTTCATATGTGGCGAGCTTCGTATCATAGAGGGCATTATCGGAACTTCTCCCGACTACAGCGATGCTGCCTTTGTAGAGCTTCATCTTTACGGATCCGCTTACATTGGCTTCAACTTCATCTATAAAAGCATCTAGAGCCTCTCTGAGCGGTTCAAACCACAGTCCGCTGTAAACCAGCCACGCCCATTTGGAATCCACTATACCCTTGAACTCTGTTACCCATTTTGTCAAAACGAGCTTCTCCAGATCTTTATGAGCCGTTATTATTAGCAGGGCTGCAGGCGCCTCATAGACCTCTCTGCTTTTTATGCCAACGACTCTGTTTTCTATATGGTCAATTCTCCCGATTCCGTGCTTTCCTCCTATGAAATTCAGGGTTTCTATGAGCTCCACGGCTTCCATTTCTTTCCCATTTATCCCGATGGGAACACCGTTTTCAAACTCAATCTCCAGATATTCGGGCTTTTCAGGGGTTTTTTCAGGTGGGAGCGTCCACTCAAACACCTCCTCGGGAGGCTCTTCGAGGGGATCCTCTAAAATCCCTCCTTCTATTGAGCGGCCCCAGAGGTTTTCATCAATGCTGTAAATCTTATCCTTGACAGGTATCCCATGTTTCTTGGCATACTCCATTTCCCAGTCTCTCGTCAACCCCCAGTCTCTAACCGGAGCGATTATTTTAATTCCGGGATAGAGAGCTTTAACTGCCAGATCAAATCTCACTTGGTCGTTCCCCTTGCCGGTGCAGCCATGGGCTATGGCATCGGCGTTTTCCTTTTTGGCAATCTCAACAAGCTTTTTGGCTATCAACGGTCTGGCAAGGGCTGTAGCTAAGGGATAAACCCCATCATAGAGGGCGTTTGCCTTCACAGCCTTGAATATATAGCCTTCTGCAAATTCCTTTTTGGCATCAATTGTATAATGCTCCACAGCGCCGAACTTGATTGCTTTCTCCTCAATCTTTTCAAAATCGTCCTTCTGGCCCACATCGACTGTAACTGTAACCACTTCCGCGTTGAGCTTTTCCTGCATCATCTTGAGTATCACGGAGGTGTCCAGTCCCCCGGAATATGCTAAAACTACCTTCACCGAAATCACCAGAACTGGAATAAAAGGAACATTTTATATATTTTTTGTAACTAATACTTCAAAAATTAATAAAAATGTTGTAAATGTAACAAAAATGGGCTAGCTCAAAAGCTCTGCCAGCCTTTTTATGCCTTCCCTTATCCGCTCAATGCTCTCAAATGTAAAGTTTAACCTCATCTGATTTTTCCCGCCTTCCAGAGCATAGAACACGGTCCCCGGAACATAGGCTACTTTACGCCTGATAGCCTCTTTCAGGAGAAGCTTTGTATCCGCACCGTTCTTAACGGTGGCCCAGATAAACATCCCTCCCTCCGGTTCTGTCCAGCTAACATTTTCAGGCATAAATTCCTCCAAAGCCTCAAGCATTGCATCCCGTTTTGGTTTATAGAAGTCTATCAGCCGCTTAATGTGTTTTTCCAGCAGATTCCTCTCCATGAACTTCCATGCCACATACTGCCCAAAGGTATTCGAGCACACATCTGCAGTCATTTTCCCGACCTCAAGCTTTTCCATGAGGTCTTTGCTCGCCACCAGCCAGGCAAGCCTGAATCCGGGCACAAATATCTTTGAGAAGGTTCCCAGATAGATTACCCGCCCGCTTTCATCGAAATGTTTAATAGCCTTTACCCTCTTCCCTTCGTACCTCAAATCACCGTATGCATTGTCCTCAACCACTATAAAATCGAACTCCTCTGCAAGCTCTATAAGGTGCTTTCTCTTTTCTTCATTCATCGTTATTCCCGAGGGGTTCTGGAACGTTGGCATGGTATAAACGAGTTTTACCTTCTCCCCTTTCCTCAATAAACTCTCAAGCTCTTCGGTCTTTAAACCGGTCTCTTCAAGCTCCATCTGGATGAAATGCGGCTCATAAATCTGGAGCGTGTTCAGGGCAACAAAATATGTCGGGGCTTCAACCACGATCACATCCCCGGGATTCACGAGAGCCTTTCCTATTATGTCAATCCCCTGCTGGGAGCCATGGGTTATCATTATCTCCCCAAGTTCTGCATTAATACCGTGTCTCTCCTTTAAATACCCTAAGAGCTCTTTCCGGAGTTCTTCAACCCCCATGGAAGAGGTGTACTGAAAAGCGTCATGCATTCCCGAGACTTCCAGCAGAATTTCCCTGAGCTCGTCAAGCGGGAAGAGTTCCTTACTCGGAACTCCGCCAGCAAAGGATATTGTATCTCCCCCTTTTATAAGGCTCAAAACTCCCCTCAGTTCGCTTGTATCCACTCCGAGTATTCTTTCCGAAAATTCCATGTTCACCACTATCCCAGGAGAAACAGTCTTATCTGATTTAACTCTTTTGATGCGGGTTTTGGATATATGACAACTCTACGCGTCAGATCATGCAAAAATACAAGAGCTCAAGCCTCTCTCATCCTGAGGATTAACTCCTCAAGGACTTGGTAGGCTTTGGGGGCCACTTTCCTGTCCACCACAAATATGGTATCCTTGTGGCAGGATATCACTTGGGTTATGTTTATCCCATTGGAGGAGAGAGCAGAGGTTACGAATGCAACAAATCCAGGGGTCTCAATGATCTCCTCAGGACTTATCAGGATTATGGCAGTTTGTTGCTCAATAAGGTCAACTATATTTTCCTTTCCAAGGGTTCTGATTACCCTATCCTTCTCCTCGCTTGATATAACGAGCGTGAATGTCTCAACCCCCTGGGTCAGCTGAAAAAATCTCGCTGTTTCCATAATCTTTGAAAGCGGGTTCACCTTGGATAGAAAGCTTCTTTTTTCTGCTGTTATGACTGTTAGATCGGATTGAAGCTCGATGACAGTTTTTGCTGCTACACCTTTAATTTTCTCTTCAAAGGAACTTTTCTCCTTTTTCAGCTCCTCTCCAATCCTTATCAGGGCCATTTTCACAGCTCCAACCGATGTTTTTACTCCTTTCTTCTGGAGATCTTCCACGAGGAGCCTTGCCAGACCGCTGTAATTTATGATGTCCATGATCAGGCATTCTCTGACTGCTGGACGTGAGAGGATTATCCCCTTCACAAGCCTCGCCACACTTGTTTTTTCCTTTGCCACCTTCCCCACCAGAAAAGAATAACACTTCTTGATATATAACTTTTTGTGCCGTTTGATACTGAAGTCCATAAGACTTTTCACATACAGATGAGGGATTTTAGTCTGTTTAATCCTCCAGCGCCCTGTAAAACCTCCTGTAGCTTTCCTCAATTTCATGTTCAAATTTTTTTCTGAGTTCCTCAATATTGAATTCCCCTTCTTCAATGAATCCAAGGAATTCCTTGATTTTATCCCTGGAAAACTCCAGAACCTCTCTGATAAAGGGAGGTGAATCATTCAGCACAGCTTTTGAGTAGGTAGTCAGATACTTAAAGGATGTGCCTCCGAAGTTTTCAAGCCCTTCAAACTCTGAAAGGAAGCTCAGATACGCCACCGCCATAAAGTAGGGGATTCCTATTGTAATTTTCACCATTTCATCATGGGTTTTTGCATCTGTGACGAAGATTTCGGCTTGGAATTCCCTGAGAAGATTTATCACGGGATATATATCCTTCTCCCGTCCCTCCACTGGAATCACCATGAACCTTCTGCCTTTTAAGCTTCCGGCTCCCGCACCAAACATTGGATGAACACTGCAGACCTTAACGCTCTTTGGAAATCTTTTGTAAATTTCAACAATATCTCTCTTGAATGTTGAAATGTCAAAAATGATCTTCCCAGCACCTCTTTCACTCAGCTCTGCAAGCTCCTCTAAAACCTGAGGCGTCTCTCCAAGAGACTTAGCAATTACAATCACATCTGCCCAGTTAAAAAGCTCTTCTACCGAACTGAATGTTCTAAATTCTTCCTTTTCTGCATGTTCGGAGCATATGGCGACATCAAACTTCCTGGTGAATTCACGGGCAAAAAGCTTTCCCATCTTCCCGTAGCCGATTATTCCGATCCTATCCATTAAGTTCAGCCCCGAGTTCATTTATTCTTTTCAGCCCATCCTCAAGCTCTGAACTCACTAAAGAAATTCTTATGAATTCTCTGTAATCCCCGAAGGCTATCCCAGGAAAAACTGAAACTCCCTTTTCCAAGAGTTTTTCTGCAAATTCTAAACCATCTCCCCCGGTTTTTACAAATAGATAGAATGCACCTTCAGGCTTTTTAAAGTCAAAAAGGCTTTTATCCAGAGTCCTGAGGGCTAAGTTAACCCTTTCCCTGTAGATATCCACAACCTTCTTTTTGATCTCCTCCCTGATTTCCAGTGCTTTAACCCCCGCTCTCTGGATAAACACTGGAACACAGGTTGTGGTTACTTCTAAAAACTTTTGCATGGCCTTGATATCCTCCCTCTGTGCTACTGCGTAGCCCAGTCTGAATCCTGTCATGGAGAAAAGCTTTGAGAAACCTTTTATTGTTACAACATTGTCATACAGCTCTCTTGCCGGTGTGAAGGGTTTAAATGTTATATCAGAATAAATCTCATCGGCCAAAACTTTCACACCCTCATCCTCGGCGATCTCAAGGATTTCTCTAAGCTTTTCTCTTGGCAGAATTCTTCCGGTTGGATTGTTCGGATAGTTCAGGATAAGCAGGTCAACGTTTAATTCCTCTATTTCCGGTTCCCAACCATTTCTAAGGGATGTCTTAAAGATTCTGACCTCCTTTCCAAATTCAAGAGCTGTGCTCTCATAGGCCTGCCAGTGGGGAGAAATTATACCGATTCTCTCGGCCCTTGAAATTTGTGAAGCAATTAAACTCTTTGAACCGTTGCCTACTATTATATTTTCCTTCTCAACACCCTCAACTTCCGCTATCTTTTCTCTGAGTTCATCCAGACCAGATGTCTTGGTGTAACCTGTCTCCCCGCTTCTCAGGGATTTCACTGCTTCCTCTATTATCCTCTCGTCGACTTTAATATCCGGCTGTCCAGCATCAAGTCTAATCTTAACATTCATGGAAAAAATCTTGTTGAAGAACTCATAAACATTAAAACTGCTCATTCCTGCAGACCTCCACTATTTTTTTAAAGACCTCCCTAAATCTGCCAGCTCTTTTAAGGACTTCTTCCTCCCTTTTCTCGTCCTTTACAGGCAAGTTCAGTTCTCTTTTTATTTTCCCGATTTCCCGGGTGAGCTTAGCCCTTTCCTCCAGGAGTCCAATTATCTGTCTATCAATCCCATCTATCTCCGTTCTAAGCTCATGAAGCCTCTCCAACTCAACCACCTCAGTAAATGATCCGCCAAAACCAGAGCCATCATTGATTCAACAACCGGCAGAGCTTTTGGCACTATACACGAATCAAAGCGCCCTCTAAGCTTTATCTCGGTTTCTTCCATTCTTTCCAAGTCAACCGTTCTTTGTGGCCTGTAAATTGAGGGTGTTGGCTTAAATGCAACTCTTGCAACTATTGGCATTCCATTGCTTATTCCCCCTAAAACACCGCCGCAGTTGTTAGTCTCTGTCATAATCTTCCCATCTTTGATGACAAAGGAATCATTTGCTTCACTTCCCCTAAGCTCAGCTATCTTAAATCCCAAACCAAATTCAACCCCTTTAACAGCTGGAATCGCAAAGAAGGCTTTAGCTAAGTCCCCCTCCAGATCTTCATCGTAAGGAGCGCCGAGGCCAGGAGGAACGTTTATAGCAACAGCTTCTACAATACCACCGACACTATCCCCCTCTTCCCTTGCTCTTTCCATTTCTTCGAGCATTTTTTGAAACGCCTCCTCATCAGGACAAAAGCTGTTTTTTGAGCTAAAAATTTCCTCGGCACTTAAATCCCTTGCTTTCACCTTTCCAATGGATTTTATGTGGGCTTTCACCCTTATCCCGTACTTCGCTAAAATTTCCTTTGCGAAGTAGCCAGCTATGACCATCCCAGCCGTCAGTCTACCGGAGAAAAATCCCCCGCCCCTGTAATCATTGAATCCAAAATATTTAATTTTAGCTGTGTAATCGCTGTGCCCGGGCCTTGGAGTGCATTTTATCTCCTCATAATAGGATGAATCAACATCCCGGTTTTCGATTATCACAGCTATGGGAGAACCAGTGGTAAAGCCGTTGAAAACCCCCGAGAGAACTACCGGCTCATCATCTTCTCTCCTTTTAGTTGAAAACCTCTTAATCCCCTTTCTCCTCTCAAGCTCAGCTTTCATCTTTTTCATGTCAACCTCAATCCCGGGAGGCACACCCTCAATTAGAACTCCAACAACTCTTCCATGACTCTCACCGAAGAGTGAAAATCTGAGCATCTTTCCAATCATTGATAAATCACCCTCTTTAAGTCCTCAAAAAAGTTTGGGTAGGATTTTTCGACACAGGTCTCATTTAAGATGACGCTATTTCCTTTTGCACCTAAAGCAGCAATTGCCAATGCCATCGCAATTCTGTGATCCTTTTGTGGATTTAATAAGGTGCCCTTAAGATCGCTTTTGCTTATTATTAACCCGTCATGGAGCTCTCTTACTTTTGCACCCATCTTCGCAAGGTTCAGAGCCATAGCCTTTATCCTGTCGCTTTCCTTGTATCGTAGATGTTCTGCCCTCAACACGGTTTTTCCTTCTGAATAAGCCCCTAAAACAGCCAAAATCGGAAAGAGATCAGGAAAGTCCCTGCAGTTAACCTCCTGTCCCACCAATTCGTCCCTCTCAACTTCAACGTAATCTCTGCCGGCTCTCACTTTGGCTCCAAACTCCCTCAAAAGATCGAGAATTGCTTTATCGGCCTGAACATCATCTCTATCCAGGCCCACAACTTTAATTCTACCAAATATTGCCCCGGCCACCAAAAAGAATGAAGCCGAGGAGTAATCGCCGGGGATTGAGAAATGTTCAGCTTTTATGCCCTGATGGACATAGAATGCACTCTCCTCTCTCTCAACCTTAACATTAGCCCACTTTAGTGTTCTAAGCGTTATCTCAAGGTAAGGCTTTGAAACCGGATTCAGCACCTCCACGGTTAATCCAGCTCTGGCTCCCAGGAGAAGCAGTGCAGTGATGAACTGGGATGAAATACTTCCATCAACCCTCACGTAATTCCTCTTTATCCTCCCACCGAAAACCTTCACAGGCAAAAAGCCATTTGATTGGATTTTTATGCCCAAATCATTCAAAGCTTTGAGCAAAGGCCCCATAGGGCGCTTTCTTAAAGATTCCCCGCCATCTATAACGCTCTCTCCATTTGCCAGTGCACTAATCCCTATGGCCAGCCTTGCAGTTGTTCCTGATTCAAAGGCGTTAATTTTAGCAGGTTTAACTTCTCCAGAGCTTTCTATAAGATTCCAGCCAGCATTGGCCCCGAATGCCCTTACAGCATTCAGTGTGGCAAGTGTATCAGCACAGATTAGAGGATTTTCTATTTCCGTTTTGCCCTCTGAAAGCAGTCCCAAAAAGAGTGCTCTGTGCGTGTAGCTCTTCGAGGGAGGGGCTTCGATTTTCCCATCCAGGGTTTTTATCGGTGTGATCTCTATCATCGACTCACCTCAGCCTTGTCTTCAAAATCTCTCCATAACCTTCCCATATTCCTTCAATTTCTTCGGGTTCTTCAGTTACTGCAAACATTGCAGGGCCCTTCCCGGAAAGACCTGCAACAGCCTTAACTTCCAAAGCTTTAGCAATCGGTTCAAGGTTATATCCCAGGAAAGAGCCGTATATGAGGCCGTTCAAGACCAACGCTTTTTTCCACTCTCCTCTTAATGCCAACCCGAAGAGCTCTTCAAGGTATGGAGCAAGGACTCTGAAGTTTCTCCCTCTCAGACTTGAGGTCAGGACTGTCCTTTCTGGAATCAGCAGGACAACTGGAGTTCTTTCTACCTCCTCCCTCCTCAAAACTTCCAAATTCCGGTTATCCGTAAGGCAGAGCCCTCCAAAGTAGGAAGCACAGGCATCATCAAATGCTCCAGTTAAAGTTACCCCTGCCCTCTTAGCGGCTTCAACACCCAGCTTGACAACTTCAATATCCGGCAACTCAATTTTAAGCTCCTCCAGAATTCTTTTTGTCAATGCATTAGCCACAGCTGAACTGCTTTTCAGACCCTTCCCCATCGGTATCTCTGAGTCTATCTCAACTTTAACTCCAAAATTTAGGCCAAATCTATCCCTGATAGTCTCCACAGCCGCTTTAACCAGCGAGAAATCTTCAAATTTTTTTCCTCTAACGAGTATCTCACCGCTAATCTCTTCATCGGTTAGCTTAATCCCAACCTTAACCCCCAGATCTATTCCAATCGCCCCTCCCTTTCCGGTGGCGAAGGCATTGATTACCGTTACCGCACTAAATGCCTTGGTTCTCATCTCTAAGCGCCTCCAGAGCGACTTTACGCATAAAGCCCACATCGGGTTCAATCCCGGTCCACAACCTGAAGCTCTCGGCTCCCTGGTAGATTAACATCCACAGGCCGTCAACAGTCAAACAGCCGATTTTCCTGGCATCTCTCAGCAGTCTGGTTTCCAGGGGGGAGTAGATGATGTCAAACACCGTCATGTTTTTTCTCAAAAGCTCCTTTGGAATCAGGCTTTTATCCTCATTCATCCCGATGGATGTGGCATTTATCAGGATATCAGCCCAGCTTAGGTAATACTCCAGGCTCTCCCTGCTCAGCTTCTCCCCTTTAAGACCAAACTTCTCAAGCTCTTTTGCTTTTCTCTCAGTTCTGTTGAGCACGACAACTTTAGCTAACCTGGAGAGCGCGTGTGCTATCGCCTTCCCGGCACCTCCAGCACCTAAAATTAGGATGCGCCTGTCTTTAACTTCCGTAAAATGATTTAGAGCTTTCAATACACCAACAGCATCGGTGTTATATCCAATAAGCTCTCCCGCCCTGTTTACTACAGTATTCACACTGCCGATTGCTCCTGCCTCCTCGGAGAACTCATCTAAAAACTCCAGAATTCTCTCCTTATAGGGCATCGTGATGTTCAACCCGGAAATTTTGAGGGCTTTAATCCCTTTAACAGCTGAATCCAAATCATCAACCTCAAAGGCCAAATAAACTGCGTTGATATTGTATCTCTTGAACAGTGCATTGTGAATAATCGGGCTTAACGAATGTTCAACAGGGTTTCCAATCAGCCCATAGAGCCTCGTCTTGGCGTTAACCATTTCTACCACCAACTATGGCTGAGAGCATCTCCATATCCTCAATGCTCAGCTGTCCGGGTGCGGAGGCTTCACCCAGAGAGGCGTAAGTAAATGGGCTTAAAACCAAGCTAAATGCCCTTGAAAGCTTTCCCTTTTCACCCATGCAAAAGGCAATGAGATTCTCCTCGCATTCATAGAGCTTTATAATACTCACGTTATCAAGGTAGCGCCTGGCAAAGGTGACTATCTTTATGACATCAGCTTTGAGCTTTTTCATCTCCTTCAGGAGCTCCCTGAGCTCCTCAAAGTCTGGAGTTTTATCAAAGTCGTGATATGAGATGATAACCCCGACCTCCTTCCCTTTCGCCAGCTCAATAACATTTTTTGAGATAGCTGATTTGAACTCTATATCAACGAATGCGGGTTTAATCCTCATAAACTCTCCAAATAGCTCAAGCCTCTCTTCATCGCTAATCTCTCTAAATCCTCCCTCCTCCTTAGAACGCACTGTTACTATCAGCTTTTCAGCAAAGGGCTTCAATCTTTCAATTCCCTCAAAGCTCTCAAGGGCATCAGCTCTAATCTCATAGAGATCAGCTTTTTTCATTTTAATTATTTTTATGGCTTCATCAATCCTTTTTGCTTTAATCGTCCCTGCTATCATATCTCATCGCCTTTAGGACAGCCAAAACTGTTTTTTCATCAACTTCCCTTATGGTGACTTTCCCGATATCCTCCGGGAGTATGAAAACCAAACGCCCATACCAAGCCTTTTTATCTATTTTCATGGATTTCAAAAGTTCTTCTGGTTCAAAATTGTGGCTCTTTGGGAGGCCAAACTTATCCAGCAGTTCCTCGACTTTTCCAGAATCGAAACCGCTGACCTTTTCTGCTATCAGTGCGCTTGCCATCAATCCAATAGCAACTGCAAAGCCATGCTTCATCTTATAACCTGAGACCTTCTCCACCGCATGTCCTACAGTATGGCCCAGATTTAAAATTCTCCTTCTTCCATTTTCTCTTAGGTCTTCTTCAACGATTCTGAGTTTTATATCCACACATTCTCTAATCAGACTCTCATCGACCTCTCTGAAAGAGATGAGCTTCCTGTAAAGTCCTGAATCAAGAACCCCATACTTAACAACCTCACCAAGGCCATTCAGTAGCTCAATTCTGGGTAGCGTTTTCAGAAGTTCCGGATCAATTAGAACAAAATCAGGCATGTAAAAAGTTCCGATAATATTTTTACCCTCAAAATTTATCCCTGTCTTCCCGCCTATAGCAGCATCAACCTGAGCTAGAAAACTCGTTGGAATCAAGCCCAGGTAAGTTCCCCGCATAAAAGTGGAGGAAGCAAAAGCGCTTAAATCTGTCACAACCCCTCCACCGAGACCGATTATCAAGGACTTCCTTGTGAAACCAATCTCAATTAGTTTCTTCCATATCAGCTGAATCGTTTCAATGTTTTTGAACTCCTCACCATCAGGGATGACAATTGGGATAGCGCTTATCTGATCCAGAATTTTATCCAGCCAGAGCTTTTTTAAAGTTGTATTGGTTATTACGGCAGTTTTGTAAGGGGAGATGTCATCAACAATGCTTTTTAGTTTCCTGATGCCGCCTTTTTCAATTATAATCCCCATCTTCTCAAATCCTCCAGAAGTCCTTTGAACTCGTCGAAGTTCAGCTGCTGCTTTGAATCTGAGAGCGCTTTTTCTGGCTCTGGATGAACCTCAACCATGACACCATCGGCTCCGACAGCAAGCGCCGCTTTGGCCAGGGGTTTAACCAGGCTTCTCTTTCCAGCAGCATGGGAGGGGTCAACTATTATGGGGAGATGGGACAGCTCCCTGACTACTGGAATCGCCGAGATATCAAGGGTGAAGCGCGTTGAAGTTTCAAATGTCCTGATACCTCTCTCGCAGAGGATAACATTTTCATTTCCCTCAGCCAGGATGTATTCCGCTGAATGGAGCCATTCTTGAATTGTATTGGCAAAGCCTCTCTTCAAAATGACCGGCTTGCCCATCCGACCAACCTCTTTTAAAAGCTCGAAGTTCTGGGCGTTCCTTGTCCCGATTTGCAGAATATCAACGTATTCAGACACGAGCTTAACTTGCCTTGTATCCATAACCTCACTAACCGTGACCAGCCCAAATTCTTCCCCCGCTTTTTTGAGCCATTTTAAGGCTTTTTCCCCATGCCCCTGAAAGGAGTATGGTGAAGTTCTGGGCTTAAACGCCCCTCCTCTTAGGACTTTAACCCCGAGCTCACTCAAAAATTCTGCAGTTTTCATTATCTGCTCTTCTGACTCAACTGAGCAGGGCCCTGCAATTACGATAAAGCCCTCTCCAAATCTGACCCCATCAATTCTGACAACGGTTTTGGTTCTGTATTCTTTGCTGAATTTAAACACCAAATCACCTCCTTTCATACTACCTCAACTATCTTCCTTGCAATTTTATCAGAACTTAAGCCATAGAAATCCAGCAACGTCAGGTAGTCCCTTGAGCTTTTACCAAAGTCCCTTGTCCCTATTCTGATGACTCTCCTCGGCATGTTCTCACTGAGAATCTCAGCCACAGCTCCTCCAAATCCACCAAAGATGCTGTGCTCTTCCAGAGTAATTATCAGATTGGCTTTTCTGGCTATTTTGAGTAGGGTCTCTTCATCAAAGGGCTTTATTGTATGAAAATCTGCCACACCGATGCTCAGGTCTTTAAGCTTTTCAGCGACTTCTAAAGCCACTGAAACCATGGGGCCGCAGGCAAGCAGAAAAACATCCTCTCCCTCCTTCAGAATTTCTGCATTCCCAATTTTAAGCTCCTCTTCATCATAAACCTTCACAGCATAATCCCTCCCCAAGCGCATGTAGAAAGGGCCTTCCCTTTCAATCATCTGGCTGAGGAGGATTCCTGTTGCATGGGCATCCGCCGGCACAATGACATGCATATTGGGCAAAACCCTCATCAGGGCTATATCCTCCAGGGATTGATGTGACGAACCATCCATGAAATCGGAGAAACCCGAATGGGTTGCAACAATCTTGACGTTTAAGTTATCCCTCGCCACGGTATTTCTTATCTGCTCCCATGCCCTCATCATGAAAGCGGCAAATGCAGATGCTACCGGGATTTTACCGGCTATTGCAAAACCTGCGGCTGTTGAAATTAAATCCTGCTCGCTTATGCCCATTTGGAAAAATCTATCCGGAAATGCTTTTTCAAAGTAAATCGTTTTCGTTGAATCTTTCACATCAGCGTCTAAAACCACCACATCTTCATTCTTCTCCCCTATCTCAACCAAAGCTCTCCCGAAGGCTTCTCTGAAACTTTCAAATACTGGCATATTTAACCCCCTTATTACATCTTCCAGCTTGCTATGACGACTTTTGGTCTTCCCTTTATCCTGTCGAGCTCATATAACAGCTTCAGGATTTTCTCAGCTTTATTTTCAACTTCAAAAGCTTCCCATCCAAAAGCCTTCCACTTATCCACCAAGGGCTCTTTTGACATGATTTCCTCTGTCTTCCCTGTTAACTGCCTGAAATTTCTATCAACAATTGCCACGACATTGTCGAGCCTGTAATGGGAGGAGCTCATTGCCGCTTCCCAGATTTGACCTTCATCCAGCTCGCCATCACCCAGGATCACGTAGATGTTTCTCTCCTCGCCCTCAATCCTTGATGCCAGTGCTATTCCATTGGCAACCGACAATCCCTGACCCAGCGAGCCGCTTGATACCTCAATGAAGGGGAGCCCCCTGATAACATGGCTTGGCAGTCCATTCAGGTCAGCAAAGCTTTTTAGCTCTTCCCCGCTCAGAAGCCCAAGCTCAGAGAGGATTACGTAAAATGCTGGTGCTGAATGTCCTTTACTTAAAATTACTACGTCCCTCTCTCTTTTCTTTGCCATCACTGCTTTCAGAATCTCAAGGCATGTTACAGAGGAGCCGAGGTGGAAGTTCCTTACCTCCGAGAGCATTTCTCTGAGCTTATTATCCAGACTTGAGTTGACCAAGCTTTCACTCATGCAATCACCCCGAGAATCCTCAGAACAAGCTCTCCATGCTCCGTCAATTCAACGGGTTTTGGGCTGTTTTTCTCACCGTAATCTATTAAACCAAGCTCCTTCAGTATCCTGGCATTAAGCTTTAATGTTGAAATGGGCTTTCTTGTGTCTCTGCTTATTTCCTCCAGAAGGGCGTTTAAAGAGCGGTGCTTCCCGTTTATACTCCTCAGAATCAACATCTGGTTTTCATTCAAAGCCCTTAAAAAGAGCTTCCTAAATACAACTAGTTCGTCTCTTTTAATTTCCGGTTTATGGGTTATAGATATTGGCAGGGCATCACCATCACCAGTCCTTAAGGTGTAACAATAGGTATTTAAGCCTTTGGACAGGGAAGCCTGCCCTAACTCTTAAACAGGACTTCATGGAAAGATTATTGTCAAAAATCAAAATAGGCACTGGAAATTTAACATAATGCCCACTAAAACACTATCTATCCCTGCAATTCTGTCTCATTGACAAACTGTAAATAATGCAGTGAGAACATATACAATTGGACATGTTTATACAAACCATGTTAAATGATGGTCAAATGCACCCTTGCAAAGCATTATATAGGTAAAGTGTCTGATTATTTCTCAGGTGATTAGGATTATGGGTAAGATATCTACTGGGATTAGGGGCCTGGATGAGATGCTCGGCGGAGGCCTCATCCCCGGCAGAACCTACCTGGTAAAGGGCGGGCCGGGGGCTGGGAAAACAACCTTTGCCATACAGTTCCTTATGGAAGGAGTTAAGAAGGGTGAGAATGTCCTTTATGTAACCCTTGAGGAACCGCTGGTGACTCTGGTAGAGGATATGAGAAAACTTGGATTTGACCTGAACCATCCAAAATTCAACGGGATTGATGCCACTCCCGTAACAGAGAAGACACACCTCTTTGCAGGTGCCTTCTACGAGGAATTTGGGGAGAGCTTTGAGAGGCTAACCACAGCAATTCGGGAAAAGGTTGAGGTGGAGAAATATCAGAGAGTTGCAATCGATCCATTAACAATGCTCAAGCTCACGGTGAAGAACGAACTCGAATACAGAAAAACCTTCATAGGGTTTTTGAAGGCACTGTCAAAGCTCGGAGCAACTGTCGTGATAACATCTGACTTAAGAACGAGTGATATAGAGGAATACCTGACAAGCGGGGTCATCGAACTTAGAACCATTGAAGCCGGAGGAAAGATACTCAGAGGTATTATGGTGAAAAAATTCAGAGGAAGTCCCTTTGACGAGCAGATTAGACCGTATAGAATAACAGACAACGGCATTGAGGTGTATCACACAGAAAGTCTCTTCGTTGAGTGATGGGTATGCGGACAGGGATAAGAAAGCTTGATATTCTGCTTGGAGATGTTGCACCCGGAAGCACGATTCTCATAGAGACCGTAGGGACGCTGGGTGAGGAGATAGCAACGAGCACACTGCTCGCCAACAGGGGAAACGCCGTTGCATTCATTACCCCGAAACTTCAGGAGGAGTTTGAAAGGAAATTCAAGCCGAAAGATGTGAAGATGGTCGTGCTCGGCAGGGACATAAATCAGCAGGAGCTGTATCAGATATCCCTGACGTTCCGGAAGCTGCTTAAAGGTTCATGGGTGGCCTTTTTCATCCTCCATCCCCTTCTGGTTTTCCATCCTCCAGAAATAATTTTTAAATTATTCTCGGAACTGGTGGATATAGTCAGGGAAAAGAGAGCTGTTCTGGCGGTTCTCCTGGATAAAAGGCTCATAGATGAAAGAACTCTGGCAATGTTTGAGAATCATGCCACCCACATAATTGACATTGTGGAAGTCGTCGAGGGCTTCAGAGTAACGAGAGGGATAAGAATAAAGAAATCCCCTCTGGGAGGAACCGGGTTCTACAGGCTGGATATTTCCAGTGGTGAAGTGAAAATAGGTGAGCCCCTTGAATGAATACATCCTCGTGAGGGCTCTTGTGGGAGCTGTGGCAATGGGAGCAATAATATCCACAGGTTTGGTGTTCCTTCTGCTCTCTGGATTCTCAAAGAAATGGAGACACATAATGCTGCTTCAGCTTTCAGGAGCGGTGTTGATTGCCGCAGGATTTTCAATCATGGGGATGAAAATCTACAGTAGGGACACGGTTCCCCTCCTTCTGGTCGCAGTGGGTGTTGCAGTCATGATTTCCTCCGCCCTTAGGAGCACTGCCATAAATCCGCCCAGATCACTATTCCTCCGGGCGCTGCTGATCCTCGCCTCACCCACACTGCCCTATCTCCTCGGAGGTATAACGGTCACCGATATCCTGAGGGCCTTTGTCCTGCTTTCGCTCCTGATTCTTATGGGAACCCTGGCATCTATAAGGATGATAAGCTCCTACATGCGCTTCACGCTCAACGCTGCCTCATGGCTTCTGGTTTTCTACAGCTGGATTGGATACTTGAGCCATATGCTTCCCCTATGTTACAGTTATGTGCTCCTCTTGATCTACTACAGTGCCCTCCTTCTCTGGCTGTTTGGAGCGGTGGTCATGCTGATAAACCTCAGGGGATGGCTCGGATGGAATGCATAGTGGTGAGGGAGATAACCGAGGCGATGATAGGGCTTGTCATGATCACGGGATTTTTCTACCGGAAGTTTCCTGCAATGTATAATGTGCCGTTTTCACCAATTGCAGGGGGCCTTTTCGTAGTGACATCCATAACGGAGATCTTTTTCGGCTTGCATGGGGAGTTCCTGGAGTTTTTCGCAGCCCTGATTCTTCTCTTCATGGTCGAGAAATTCGTTACGATAAATACAGGAAAGCCGCCCAAATGGCATTACTTCGGCATAATACTGGCATTTACCCTCGCAGTTGTGCTGATCAAGAAGGACATTGAATACTTTCATACAGGTGTTCTTGTAACCTTTGGGGTTATATCCCTGCGAACCGGCCAGAACATAGAGGTGTTTCACTGGCATTACAAGGAGGTGTTCTACCTCTCCGCGGCATTCGGCTTTCTGGCAGTTCTGGTGTATCTGATGTCCCTCCACATGCTGAGCGACTTCCTCTACTTCGGAGGGGTTATGCTCTTCCTGAGCGTGATACCAGAGCTGGCCTCATAAAGCCGGGGGAAGTTTTTTAATCACAGGGCGCAATCTATCACCATGCTCTACATCGAAATCCTCGGAAATCTGCCGGATATGGCTATGGATGAAGTGAAGGCAATGCTGGAGCTCGCGGGAGGAGAAATAACAGGAAGGGACTATCTTTTCCTTAAAGCCAGATCTGATGAGAGGGCTTTTCCCTTCCTGAACAGGCTCGGGCTGGCCCACGAATACGGGGAACTCGTTCTGGAAGCCGGCTCCGTGGAGGAGCTCCTCAAAAAGGCCGGAAAAGCAGAGTGGCCTGTAAAGGGCACGTTCAAGGTGGATACCGAGACCATGCTGAACTGCGCTCACGTAACGAGGGATCTGCCGGGAAAGCTCGGTGCGGTTATACACGCCAAGGGGTTCCGCGTAAACCTGAGGAATCCGGATACCGTCGTCAGAGTCTACTGCGGGAAGAGGCTCTACGCAGGAATAAGGAGGCGCTTTTTTGACCCCAAGGACTTCGAGAGGAGAAAAGCCCATCACAGGCCGTTTTTCAGGCCGATTTCGCTGCACCCGAGAATTTCAAGGGCGATGGTGAACCTCAC
>WAPO01000033.1 GCA_015520705.1 Thermococcus sp.
ATGTTTGGCTGTTGCATCTTCATGCAACTTCTTTACTTGCCCTTCTCTTAACTATTACTTTGACAAAGTAAAAAGATTTATAAAGAGAAATTGTCCATAATTAGATGTAAGAACCCATTTGGAGGTGAACCATATGAAGTTTAGATCATGTTTTGCAATCCTGTTAGGATTGTTAATAATTAATTCAAGTTGGATATTTGTTGGCGCAAAATCTTTTACTTCCCAATCTGCAGGGATTTACGATCCCCACCCAACATTTAAAGATGACTTAAAAGATGCAATTCCACTCTCAGCGAGGTTAAATATTGACATTCGCAGAAATACTGGAAATCTTAAAGGAAAAATATTCATAGGAAACAGAGATCTTCCAGTAGAGAAACGCTTTTCATTAGTTCGCTCTACAGTTTTCGATGGATATGTAATGATTTTCAACAATAATCCTGCAGATAAATTACTGGGACTCCAAGGAAACATCTACAAAAATGGAACAATATTCTTATTCTTCAAAGACAAAAAAGGAGGATTGCTATTTATTCGAATACATGATACAGATATTCTCCCCAAACTTTCAAAATTGAGCATTCCCAGGAAGAATATTGATAAAAATGAATGGCTCTGGAAATTGGGCCCTGCAGTAGTTAAGACAAAAACTATAACAACGAGAACTATAAGAAACTCTATAACATCCCGTGATCTCGATAGTTCTGGGCCGGTCACAGTCTTCTCAGGCTCCGATTGGGCATCTTCAACATTCGTTACAAAATGGTTTGAAGTTGGATGGTGGATATTTACGACCAAATATTTTATAACTCTAGAACTTAGAGTATACGGCCCACCATATATCACACACTCATCGCCTCAAATGATATATCAGACAGAAGTAAAAATATACAATGAAGGAACAGAATCAGGGAGCGGTGACACACCTCTCCTGATTGGAGACAGTGCTTTAACTGGCCCTGAGGCAGTGGAGATGGGAATGGTTGTTCCTGAAGAGTGTGATAGAATTATACTGGTGTCCCAGCATTCAGCATCTCGCTATGTAGTAAACCCTGGAGTATCATTGGGATTCTCTCTTGGGCCTATATCTCTTGATCCGATAACAGCAATTTCATTGATTCTCTCAGGAGGGCTATATGACGACATTGAGCCCACAAATCCAGCTAATGCACTCCATATCAAATACAGCAATATGTACGCATTATATCCAGGTGAGTATATTGGAACAAGGGAAATAATTGTGAACTATGAATACCAGCAGTATTCTGGCATTAAACCTTTCAAAGTAAAGTTCAGAGCCCCCGTTTATTATCAGCTAAGTTCCTCACAGGGACTCCAAAAAGTTGGAGTAATTGAGGGGACAGTTTATCATTATGTCACTCATAATAACACCAGCTAGCCTTTGTTTAGGCTCTTTATTTTTTAATCTTTAATCTATCTGTAAGTTTAAGATATCTAAAAAAGAGATATCTAAAAAAGCTAAAACTTAGACCGGTCAAGATGGTGATACAAAATGAAAAAGAATGAAAAAATTCTAGCTGTATGTATTATTGTGCTTTTAACATTTTCTATCATCCTATGGCATGAAGCCTGCACCTACAAAACTAGATATTCTAAGAGCCAAAAGTATTATATCTCACGGTGGGTTACTGCAGATGTTGCACTCCTCCGGACTTTTTCTATTGAGGCTTTAAACTTTATCAACTCCTCGAACAACAGCGAGGCTGTTGTCAGTATTAGACATACAAGAGCTGTGATGATTTCTTTTAGAGAGCCGCTGTATGAGATTGCTCTCTGTATAGTAGACCAATTCAATGAAAGCACGCTTAAAATGACACAAACTTATTCCTGTGTCAATTTCCTCGATTTGTCTGCGGAAAGAATAATGCATGGAGACAGGAGCGATATTCAGACAATCAAAGAAGGGCTTGGGGAAATACAAAATTTCTCAAATCAGTTATTAAGGCAACGCACTCTTACAGAATTAGCCTCAGAAGAGACTCTCAGAAAAAACTATGAACTGCAAAACAAATGCAGGGCTTTAGTAACCAAATTAGAAAAGTAAATTAAAAAAACTTAAATCCCCCATTCAACTCCAAGTGTCTCGCTGTATGTCTGGAGAACTCTCCTTAGGTATTCCTTGGCGGTTCCAATCTTGTCCTCCTCGAATCTGGCGGCCCACTTCTCATTGCCGAACTCCCTGCTTCCGCCGGCTATCAGGTCAATGACCCTCATTGAGTCCCAGAACACAGGCTCATAGCCGGCTTTCTTTGCAAAATCTATCAGCCTCTTGAGCTGTTTGTGTGAGTGCCCCTCCATGTCGACGTTCTCTCCGTAGGCTTCGAGGAACAGGGCCTTCAATACAGACTTCATCCATCCCCTGTGGAAGCGGCACCAGCCGATGTTGTCATACCAGAACTCCCATGTTGCGCTTGCGACTATCTTCTGGGCGAGCTCCTCAGGCTCAAGGAAGACACCGAACTGGTAGAACGTCCAGTAGCGGCCCTGAATTGGCAGAGGGATGTAGTTGCCTATTGCCCAGTACATCGTCGGTGTTATCTCTCCGTTCTCGCCAAGCGGCGTGAAGACGGCGTAGTCCTTGAAGCTTTCTCCATAGTTGAGCCTGTCCTTGAACTTCTCGTCGAGAACCATGCTTGCCTTTCTCTTTCCGAGGCCGATTATCTTTGCCACTTCAGTCTCGGCAAATGCAACCCTGTGAGCCAGTTCAGCAATGAGCTTGGCGTTAATCTCGCTCGTCTCCACAGGCTTGAGGAGAAGGGATTCCTTCTTAAATTCAGGCTCTCTGCTCAGGCCAACTTCTTCAGGCTTGAGGAGGCCCCTGTGAACGAGCTCAAGAACCCATGCGGCGGTTCCGCCGAATTCAATCGCATCAAAGCCCATTGCATCAACAGCTGGAACACTTATGTCGCTCGCTCTCAGTGTTATCACGCCGCTGAGCGGCCCGTTGGCTTCCCTCGGCTCATACTCTATGTGGTGGCCGTTGGCATACTTCTTGCACGCAACAGGGCAGGGCTCCCCGCATGTCGTCCAGTTCCTGGTTTCTATTGCCTCCTTGTTGAATGGCTCCCAGTAGTGCTTCATGATGTTCTCGTGTATTTTTATGCGCTCCTCTTTTGGAATATAGGGCATCTGCCAGTTGAGTATCGGAACGAAGTCGCCTTCTGCTGGATAGTTTCCACCGAAGGTTCCACCGGTTTTCAGCTTGGGGTTGTACTTGTATTTTGTGGTCTTCTCGGCCATAACCTCGAACATGGGCTTCTTCAGGACTCCCTCCACTATTGGCCTTGCGTTTCTTATATTGCTTATGTCTTCCCTCGGAAACTTCTTCCGGGCCTTTCCACCAAATATTATGGCGACAACGTTGTGGGCCCTCAGAAGAACGCTTCCAGAGCCGCCTCTTGCCGCCCAGTCCTCACTGCCGACAAGCCTCTCACCCTTCCTAAGGGCTTGGGAAAATATTGCTCCGAAGTTCGTGTTCAGAGCTGCCGGCCCAACACAGGCAATTCTGAATTCACTGTCAAATTTGTCCCTGAAGTTATCTATGAGATACTGGGTGAGCGCATAAACCCCTTCCTCACCCTTGTAATCCCTCCAAATCTCCACGAGCTTTTCAAGCTCAATCTCATGGAGTTCGACATTTATGTTCTCACCATCACCGCTGAGGAGTATAACCGTTGGTTTCTTTCTCTTACCCTTTAGAACCACGAAGTCCACTCCGACCCTCTGGAACTGATATGCCGCACCCCCCATTGCAGAGGGGAACAGCCCCCCATAGAGCGGCGAGCGGAACACAAACATTAATCTGTGCGACCCCGGAAGGACGGAACCCGCAAAGGGCCCTTTTCCGAAAACGACGACGTTGTCCGGATCGTATGGCTCAAGTCCGTAGGTTTTGTAGACCTCGTCATGCAGGTGAATGGCGTAGTCTATGATTCCGTAGATGCCTTCTTTTTCAATTTCTTCGGCTTTTATTTCTTCATTATCAAGGTTAATTGTGAGTGCTGTGAATTTCATATCAATCCCCCCAGTATCACTCCGGGTGTTATTTACACCCAATGTATTTAAGATTTTCGAGATATGATTCATATATCCAAAAAGAGGGAAATAAAAAAGGAGAGGCTTTCAGATTATCAGTGAGACTAGGTTTTTTATTGCTTTTTCTGGGTTTTTGGCTTTTGTAACTCCACTAGCTAAGAGAACGCCAACACTCCCCAACTCCAAAGCCTTCTTAACATCCTCTCCAGTGGAAATTCCCGCGCCCGTGAGAACCTTGACGTTCGGATTAACCCTCCTGACCAGCTCCACCGTGTCAGTAATGACCTCCGGCTTAGCCTTACTCACAGGGATCCCAGTCCCAATCAGCTCAGGCGGCTCAACAGCCACATAATCCGGGCCGAGTGCCGCTACGGCCGCTGAAACGGCAGGGTTGTTGGAGCACACCATCGTCATAAGCCCAACTTCTTTCGCTCTTCTAATACTAGCCTCGAGGTCAGCCAGAACCATCCTATTCTCCGAGTGATTGAGGAGGGTCCCCACTGCCCCAGCCTCTTTCACCGCCTCCGGGAGGACGTGGCCGGTGTGGCTTCCGGGTTTTATTGGATCAATGTGCTGCGCAAAAACCGGAACCTCAACCTCCTGCGCAATGCGGTAGAGGTCGACAAGCTGCGGCGCAACAACTATAGTTACCCCCGTTTCCCTCCAAACCCTCTCAGCAGCCTTCGCAATCGCCAACGCTCTAACCCCAGTCGCCTGAGCATAAGCCTTGAAGTTTATTGCAATAACCGGCTCACCAAGCTTCCCCATCGGTATCACCATGAGTGTTATCATTCTTCTCCTTTAAACGTCTTTCCCATGCGGTCTCCCGAAGGGGTCTATGAGGCCCGCCCTTATGAGGGTGGAGCTGATTTTCGGGCCAAGAACGCTTCTCACCACGGGAATGACGACGATTTCAAGGGGCTCCAGCCCCCTCTCGGCCCGGGCGCGGTTAACAATCAGTGCCCCTTTGTAGGTCTCCTCGCTCACCACTATGGCTTCAAGGCTTTTTATTCTGTCCGCAAAGCCGATAGCTGTGTGTATCTTGATAATCCGGTAGCCGGAGTAACCGTTCACATCGAGGAATTTGAGCAGGTCACGGAGTCTCAGCCCGTAGGGGAGTATCCTCTCTGCATATGGCTTCCCCCGTATCATCTCATCGGAGGTAAGGCCGATGTAGACGTAGCTCCCCACCTCAAAGGCTTTCCTCAGAAGGGCCTTGTGGCCGAGGTGGAGCCTGTCAAATGTCCCTCCCACGACAACCTTCCTGAACTTCATCCCCATCCCAAAATTTTAAGACATAAACCTCAAAAAAGGTTGTGGTGGTGAGGATGGACTTCTTCTTTTATCCGGATTCAGTGGCAGTTTTCGGCTCATTCAGAAAGGGCGCCATAGCATATGAAATCCTGCGCAACATCGTTGAGGGGGGCTTTGAGGGGAAAATCATCCCTGTGAATCCGAAGGGAGGAAGCGTTGAGGCCGGCGGAGAAGTTCTCGAAATCCGGCGGAGGCTTGATGAAGCAGTGGATACCGCCATAATAGCCGTTCCGGCCAAAATCGTTCCGGCTTTAATCGATGAGATAGGCCCTCTCATCAAAGGGGCCGTCGTGATAAGCGCCGGGTTCTCGGAGGTCGGGAACGAGGGGCTTGAGCGCGAGCTGGTTGAAAAAGCGAAAAAGCACGGGGTTAGAATAATCGGCCCCAACTGTGCCGGCATTTTCGGCGTCCATAGGAAGTTCTTTGGCTCCTTCGAGGTCCGCGTTAGGCCTGGCGGGCTTGCTCTTATAAGCCAGAGCGGTGCCTTCGGCGGCGCGGCTTTAGCTATGGGAAATGACGAGGGAATTGGCTTTTCGGCTTTTGTGAGCTACGGCAATGCTGCCGATTTAAACGAGAGCGACTTCCTGCTCTACTTCGCTGACGATGAAAACACGAAGGCCATAGCGCTCTACATCGAGGGTGTCAGGGATGGACGGCGCTTCCTGAAGGCCCTTCGCTACGCATCGAGCAGAAAGCCCGTTATAGTCCTCAAGGCAGGGAAGAGCGAGAGCGGAGCGAGAGCCGCGGCTTCACACACAGGGTCTCTGGCTGGCTCTTACGAGATTTACAGGGCGGCATTCAGGCAGGCAGGAGCAATAGAGGTCGAGGAGATGGAGGAGCTGTTCGACGCGGCAAAGGCCTTTGAGATGTATGAAAGGGCAGGACGGAGGGTTACGGTGATAACAAACTCGGGAGGGCCCGGTGTTCTGGCAACGGACAGGCTTGAAAAGCTGGGCCTTGAACTTGCTCCCCTGAGTGATGAGACCACAGCCAGGCTTAAAGAGTTCCTCCCTCCTCAGTGTTCGGTTAAAAACCCGATAGACCTTATAGCCGACGCCGACTACGGGAGGTACAGAAGGACAATGGAAATTGTTTGCAGGGACGAGAACGTTGATGCCCTCCTCGTAATCTGCGTGCCGCCCATATTTCTGCCGAGCAGGGAGATAGCGAGGGCAGTCATCGAGGCCGAATGCGACAAGCCCATCGTCGTCAACTTCATGGCGGGCGAGCTGGTCAGGGACGGCGTTGAACTCCTTGAAAAGGCGGGCATCAAGAACTTCCCGACGCCGGAGAGGGCGGCGAGGGCACTGAGATGGCTGAGCCTTAGGGCCCGTTCATAAATCATACATTTTTAAACACTACCACCCAAATTACTCCGGTGGTTGTGATGTATCATCTGCTGTATCCTCTGAGGACATACCTCATAGTTTCAGGCCATGGGGAAGAGGCAAACGTCATGGCCGCTGACTGGGTGACCGTGCTCTCTCACAAGCCTATAATGCTCGGGGTCGCGGTCTCGCCGAGAAGATACACCCACAAGCTGATCAGCAGATACAGAGAGTTCGTCGTGAGCGTTCCGGATCTGGACATGCTCAAAGATGTCTGGATTGCCGGGACAAAGAGCACGCCGGCCAAGCTCAGGGAGATGAGAATAACCCTCGTCCCATCGACGAAGATAGAAACACCGAGCATAAAGGAGGCTCTGGCAAACCTAGAATGCAGGGTTGTGGATGCGAGGGACTACGGAGACCACACTTGGTTCGTGGGGAAGCTTGTTGGGGCGACATACAGGGAGGAGGCCTTTCCCGGTGGAGTTCCGGATGTCAGAAAGGCGGATTTTCTGGCTCACTCTGCATGGACAGAGTTCGTGACCTTCGAAAAGAAGATTCACAGGTCTGAATGAATAAATTTTTAAACTTTTTATCCAACCTCCTATTCATGATTGTTCTGGGTATAGAGGGCACCGCGCACACACTCGGTGTTGGGATTGTAACCGAGGATAAGGTTCTTGCCAACGTATTCCACACGCTTACGACGGAGAAGGGCGGCATTCATCCTAAGGAGGCTGCTAATCACCATGCGAAACTCCTGAAAACCCTTCTAACTAAAGCGCTCGACGATGCGGAAATCAGCATGGCCGATGTTGATGCCGTGGCGTTCTCACAGGGGCCGGGACTCGGTCCATGCCTGAGGGTTGTGGCAACAGCTGCGAGAGCCCTTGCACTCAGACACGGCATCCCCATAATTGGTGTGAACCACTGCATAGCCCACGTCGAGATAACCAAGATGTTCGGCATTAAAGACCCCGTTGGTTTGTATGTAAGCGGCGGCAACACGCAGGTTCTCGCTCTGGAAGGCGGCCGCTACCGCGTCTTCGGGGAAACTCTGGACATAGGAATAGGCAACGCCATAGACACATTTGCGCGCGAGATAGGGATAGGATTTCCGGGCGGGCCGAAGATCGAGAAGCTCGCCCGAAAAGGGGAGAAGTATATAGAGCTTCCCTATGCTGTCAAGGGCATGGATTTGAGCTTTTCAGGCCTTTTAACGGAAGCTATCAGGAAGTACAGATCTGGAAAATACCGGGTTGAGGATCTGGCGTATTCATTTCAGGAGACGGCATTTGCAGCTCTGGTGGAGGTAACCGAGAGGGCAGTTGCCCACACGGGAAAGGATGAGGTTGTTCTCGTAGGCGGCGTCGCGGCCAACAACAGACTGAGGGAAATGCTCAGAATGATGACCGAGGACAGGGGGATAAGGTTTTTTGTTCCTCCCTACGACCTCTGCAGGGATAACGGGGCGATGATAGCATACACCGGGCTTAGAATGTTCAGGGCAGGAATCAGGTTCAGGCTTGAGGATACTGCTGTCAGGCAGAAATTCAGGACGGATGAGGTGGAGGTAACATGGGATTAACAGTTCCCCTGTGGAAGTTCATAATTGATTCGGCGCTTTTTCTGGCCATCGGGTATGCCGCTTTTTATGCCTTCAGGAGGGTTTCAAGGTATACCGGATCTCTTCACAGATTGATTTTATATTCCGCAATATCCCTTGCCCTGGCTACAGCGGGCAGAATCCTTGATCTGCTGAGGGATTTCTCATCCCATTACAAGGTTATGCTCAGAAGTGTGGTTTCGTTTATTTACTTTGTTTCGATAATTGGGATTATATACGCCCTTCTGAACTACATAGCACAAGTTGAGAGGAGGATTTTCCCTGAGGCCTGTACAAAACATGGAGAACTCAAAGTGGAACCGGGCTCATATTTATTCCTGTTTGATGAGCCTGAGGAAATTTTGGGCCTCTTGGAGGGGACCACGGCTGCAATACTCGCGATAACAAGAAATCCGGAGCTTTATAATGAGCTTGGAAATAGAGTGAGGAGGATATGGGTGAGCATGGCGGTTGAGACGGCGATACCTCCAACAAAGCTCCATATGATTCAGGATGTAATGATCCGATTCTTGAAAAGCGCTGGCAGGGGCATAGTGGTTGTCGACTGCGTGGAATATCTCACACTCTACAACGACTTTGATACTATCTTCAAATTCCTTACCGCTCTCAAGGATTATGTGACGGTCATGGACTCAACACTTGTTGTGGCAATTAAAAGAGGCACACTATCTGGAAGGGAACTGAAACTTCTGGAAAGGGAATTCAGAAGAATTGAGGAGCTGGTAGCGGAAGAGTGAGCTCTTTACACTGCTGTCTTTTTTCAATGCTCTTTTTAATATCCTCCCTTTAATAACAAAGTTATGAAATTTTACAAAAAAGTTATAAACGCTGCCGGGAAGATTGAACTGAGAACTCATAGGATGGTGGAATCATGGAGGCCGGTTACGACATAAAGCCCGTCCCAAAAACGAAGAGGATATACACTTTCATGACGCTCTCGGCGATCTGGTTCGGCGCAGGAATAAGCATCGCTGAATTCTGGGCCGGGGCGCTGCTGACTCCCTCCCTCTCCCTTCTTATGGCTGCACTCGTTATTCTGGCAGGGCACATCGTGGGAAATGCTGTCATGGGGCTCATAGCGGTTGAGGGTGAGGAGACCGGGCTTCCCACCATGGTTCTCTCAAGAGCCGCTCTGGGCATTAAAGGCTCGGTACTCCCCTCAGCCCTCAACTACCTCCA
>WAPO01000034.1 GCA_015520705.1 Thermococcus sp.
ATGCCCTGAGCTACTGCAACATCCACGGTCTCTGGGAGAACAGTGTAGATGTGGAGTGAGGATAATGGAGACTCCAGTGCTTGTTTTTGAAGTCCTGAAGAAGGCTGGAAAACCATTAAAGAGTAAGGAAATAGCTGAAATGGCAGGTATCGACAAAAAAGAAGTGGATAAAGCCATCAAACTCCTGAAAAAAGAAGGGAAAATAATCTCCCCAAAACGCTGTTACTATGCTCCCGCTGAATGAATCCTATCCCGATCCCTTTTCTTTTATTTTCCTCTTGAAAACCTCGCCCTTCAGGGTGGGGATGCAGTAAACCACCCGACAGCCCTTAAACGGGAAAGCAAACTATTTTAAAGCTTAAGAACCATACAATACTTTGAGATGAAGCGAACAATAACAGTAAAACTCCAACCGAGCAAAGAGCAGGAGAGAACCCTCTTCGAGTTAACCGACGCTGGAGCCAAAGTCTGGAACCGAGTAAACTACCTGAGGCGACAGGAGTTTTTCGGCGGCAAGCCCGTGGACTTTCTGAAAACGCAGAAGATAGTCTATGAGGAATTCAAGAGAGAAATCGGCTCCGCAACAGTCCAGACAATAGCCAGAAAGAACGCCGAAAGCTGGAGAAGCTTCTTCTCACTCCTGAGGAGCAGGAGGAACGGAGAACTCCCCGAATGGCTCAAACCAAAACCTCCAGGTTACCTGAAGGAGAATGGAAAGAGGAAGCCGTTGATCGTCCTGAGGAACACCCAGTACCGTATCGAGGGGAACAAGCTGATTTTGATGGGTATTGGAAAATTCAAACATCTCGAAATCCAGTTTAAGGGGAAAATACACCTTAAAGGCAAACAAGGAAGGTTGGAAATCACTTATGACCCAATCAAGAGAAAATGGTATGCTCACATCAGTATCACGGTGGAAGAGAAGCTGGTTAATGGCGAATGGGTTAAAGTTCCGAAACAGCCTTTGGAAGGCCTCTCAGCGGGAATAGACCTTGGAGTGAACAACTTAATGGCCGTTTACGTTGAGAATGGCAAAAGCTTTCTCGTGAACGGCAAGCCCTTAAAGAGCATTGCTTTTTACTGGAGGAAGAAGATTGCGAACTACCAGTCAAAACTCAATAAATCGGGTTGTAAAACGAGCAGAAAGCTCAAAAGAATGCACGAGAAGGCGAAACTTCAGGCGAAGCATTACATCAACACTACCGTGAGACAAACGGTGGAGAGGCTTTATCACCTCGGAGTTTCGAGGATTGTTGTGGGTTATCCAAAGGGTATCAGTAGGAACTCTGATAAGGGTAGAAGGCAGAATTTCCTCCTCTCTCACGTCTGGCGGTTCAACACGGTGATTCAACGCTTGAAGGAAGTTGCTGAAGAGTATGGTATCCTCGTTGAGGTTGTTGATGAGGCTTTCACCTCCAAGCTTTGCCCTGTCTGCGGGAGGCCCCACGAGGGGGCTCGCTTCGTTCGTGGTCTTTATTCGTGTCCCGGGACGGGGCTTGTCTTCAACGCTGACCTCGTTGGTGCTTTCAACATTTTGCGCAAGGTGAGAACGATAACCCCGAATTTGAGCGGTCTTTACGCTCAGAGGAGGGGTAACTGGCCGAAGGCCCGGCCAGAGGGGTTCGAAGAACCCGTTGTAACGGGTTCCCTGATGAGAGCCCCTCGAACCTCTCTGCCAATGGCGAGGGGTTAATTCGTTGGAACCCTCGCCCTTCAGGGCGGGGAGGAGGTCAGATGCTGTGTGAATTTATCGAAATCTTTTTATACTTGTTGAGTATAATACTTGTGGGGTATAATTATGAGGTTCTATGACAGAGAAAAGGAAATCTGGCTATTGGAAAAGGGAAGAAGAATCGTCATAATTGGCAGAAGGAGGGTCGGGAAGACAAGGCTTGTAGAGGAAGCCTTGAACCCGATAACCCTTTTTATTCCGGCGGAAAAGAATGAGGCCTTGATATGCAGGGACTGGTTAGAGGAAATTAGGGAAAGAAGGTACATCCCAACGCTGAACTCGATGAGGGAGATAGTGGAGTTTCTGATGAGGGAAAACAAAGTTATCTTTATAGACGAGCTCCAAAATGTGCTAAAAGTGAATTCATCCTTCATCTACGATCTCCAGAGGCTCCTGGATAAATACAGGGATTCAAAAGTCATCGTTACGGGCTCGTTAATAAGCATGTCCAAAAAGCTCGTGGAGGACTATAAAAGTCCCCTCTATGGAAGATTCGACTACGTTATAAAGCTCAAAGAGCTGGATTTCAGGACAACCGCTGAAATAACGAGGGACCTGGGATACAGCTTCGAAGACGCGATAACCCTGTGGTCGGTTTTTGGGGGCCTGCCGAAGTATTATGAAACCCTTGAGCGCTTTGGGGTTCCGGTTCTGGAGTTTATAGAGACCATGTTCTTTGAGGAGCCGTATCCAATGTTCAGCGAGGTCATTATGATGCTCAAAGAGGAGCTCGGGAAGGAGTACAAGACCTACTTCAGCATTCTTCAGGCAATAAGCGAGGGCAAGAATACACTCGGTGAAATCTCTTCATACCTGTCAACAAAAAGCACCAGCCTCACCAAATACCTCTCGGCCCTTGAGAGGGAATACGAGCTGGTGGTCAAGAGGAAGGACGTCTTCGATAGGGGAAAGAACAGGTATTACATCGGCCAAAACCTGATAGATTTCTGGTTCCGTTTCATATGGAGGAACTACGCCAAGCTTGATAGGGGGGAGCTGAGGTTTGATAAGAACGAGTTTAACTCGTACATTGGCAGAAAATTTGAGGTTCTGGTCGAAAGCCTCGCTCAAAACTTTGTCCCGTTTAATGTGATAAAGACCGGGAAGCTCTGGGGCAAGTTTAAAGGGAAAGAAAAAGGAAAAGATTCGTTTGAAATCGACGCTGTGGCTTTGGGGAAGGAGGACATCGCTTTCTTCGAGGTTAAGTGGGAAGATCTAAGCTTTGGAGAGGCCAGAAAGGAACTGGAAAAGCTTGATGAAAAAGCAAGCGCAGTGGAAGACGGGAGGAAAAGGCACCTGGTTTTAGTGGCGAAGTCGATCAAGGGGAAAGAGAAATTGGACGCCCTGGTTTACGACCTGGGCGATATTGAGGCCAGAGTTTTTGAATGAGGGACTTGTTATCTGACCTCCTCCCCCACCTGAATGGACGAAGCAAGCCAGGCACTGCAGAAGATTGCGAGAGGAACGGGGATTGTCTTTGCCGGACCGTTGTTTCGATGCAAAGCA
>WAPO01000035.1 GCA_015520705.1 Thermococcus sp.
CCCCCGCACCACTGAACAAGAATCAGTCCACAAACGCCAGCCCGTTCCACAGCTCCTTTATCTCCCTCGTTGCATCAGGATAGACCCTTTTGAAGGTTATCCTCCAGTAGCCATTCTCCAAATCCTCAATGTCTTCGATATGTATCTTCACACCCAGTTTCTCGAAGTGGGTGACCATCTTATGGGCAGTGGTGATGCTTCTAACTCTAACAGTAAAAATCTCCTCCACTTCCCCACCCTGGGCAACTTCGTGAATGCTCTCTACAAACGGCCGCAGAATAGCCCTTCCAAGTGCTCTTGCATATTCATCAAAGTCATCACCCTTAACGTGCTTCTCAGCGAGGTAGAAGGCGAGCCTCTTTATTCTCCCCATGAAGTAGCCGTGCGGGAGGTCGAAGAATATGTGGGAGCCTATCCTGATGTCGTTGATGTTGGCATAGGGAGTGACGTACTTGGCAATCTTTCGCATGTCAGGCGTCTTCATGACGATTCCTTCCCGCCTTTCCCTGCTGAGCCTCTCTATGAGGTCATAGAGCTCATCTATGCGGGAGCTGTCAAAGAGGCCGAAGCTCTCGACCTGCGGAATGCCGTACTCCTCAGCCAGCTTATACCTTTCCTCAACCTGAAGGCTCTTTCCGGTTCCTTTCTCCTGAATATCGAAGAGGAAGAACTGAATGTCTTCCCTCACGTAGGGCGGCCCTTCTACTATGTAGGGACTTTCCGGCCCGGCCATCTCCCCGACCAGAAAGAGGTTTGGGTAATCTCTGAAGAAGTCTGGGTTAATGAAGTCTCCTATACGCTCTGTAGTGAAAGGACATATAAAGCCCCCTCTTGTTAGGGCGAGAATCTTTTCCTTCACCCTGACGACACGCACGTTGTAGCCGTCCACCTTCTCCTCGACATAGAAAGGTCTGTTCTTAAAGACCCTTCTTATCCCCCGCTTCAGCTGGACGATGCGCTTTATGTGGGGAAAGCCGAGGACAGCATCACCGTTTTCAAAAACAACCGTCCCGCGCCTGAAGCCTCTGGCTGAGTCGCGAAACCGGACATATCTAAGTCCTTCAAACTCCCCTTCAACTATGCCACCCTTCCCTTCGAGAATCAGGAGCCTCTCCTCAGGTATACCAAACTTGAGAAGCATAGCTTTGAAGTGTGTGCTTACCATCCTCCCACCAATATAAATGCAGCGGCATTGTTAATAATCATTATGAATATACGCCGGCAATACAAACAACAGAAAAGCAAAAACAGAGACGGTCAGAGCGTTGAGAGAACCCTGCTTGTGATGTCGTTGCCCTCTCTGTCATAAATCCTGAAGTAGGTCTTGCAGGGGAACTTCATTCCAGCCCTTCTCATTGCCTCAAGTGCAAACTTCAGATGGCCTCTGTTCACCCAGACGGTGAGGATTTTCTGATCCCTCTTGACACGAGCTGCTAATCCTATGGGCTTTCCAAAGGGCCTCCTCATACCGTTCCCGTAACGGTCTGCCTTCCTTCCGGTAGCCATTGGATTCTCCCTGAGAACCTGGAATGGATAGACCCGGATTTTATAGTGATAGTTGCTCCTTCCAACACTTTTCTGAAGGTATCTGTTGACCTGAATTCTGACAGCTTCAAGGGCGTTCTGCCTTATCTGAACCGGTTCTGCAGTGTGAAGGCTAACCTCATATTCAAAATCCGCCGAGAGGTTTCCCATATCGAAGATCGTAATTTTTGGGCCGGGGGCCCCTCTTATGTACTCCCTCCTTGTGTAAGCGGGCTTCTTAACCTTCCTGTCAATCTTAGCAGGTCTCAATCCCATAATCTCACCTCCAATGATGAACGCAACCTAAACTTAACCAATCAACTCAGCTTATAAAAGTTTTGGAGCGCACCTATTAAATTTTGCAATTTAGAAAAAGCGAAAGTGTAAAATAACCTTCCTCCAAAATCTCTGTGGTGAGAGCATTGGGCATTGAAGTGGCGTCTGAAGGCATCAGAATCAGAAAGCCCTTGAGTGAGCTTGATAAGTTTGTTCTCGAAGTTGTGGAAATACTCGAAAAGTATGCAGATTATGTTATAGTAAGCGAATATGTTTCAATTCTCTTCGGGCGTTCAAGAGGAACCGAGGACATTGATTTTGTAGTTTCCTCCATGTCTTTTGAAGAGTTCCAAAGGCTGCATGAAGAATTTGAGAAAAAAGGTTTGAATTCATTAATCCAGAAAATGTTGAAGGTCTGTATGAAATGCTGTGTCAGAAGATGGCCGTTAGGGTTGCAAGAGGGGGAGAAATCATTCCAAATGCCAAGATAAAGTTCTCAAAGGATTCAATCCATGCGGAAGCACTGAGAAACAGATTACGAGTTCTGTTTAATGACAAAACACTATACATTTCTCCGATTGAGCTCCAAATAGCATACAAGCTCTATCTGGGGAGCGATAAAGATTATGAGGATGCTCTGTTTCTGTATGAACTGTTCAAGGAGGTAACTGATGGGAAGAGGGTGAAAGAATATGCCAAAAAGCCCAAAGTCGAAATTCCATTCCAAGCGTGATATGAAGGAGAGGGTTTGGTTCATAAAGTTATACGTAAAAGAACTAAAGGAGCATCCCGATGAAGTTTTTGAGCAGCAGGTTAAACTCATCAACTCATTCCTGGAATCTGCAAGGAATTTCCCCCTGACGAAGGAGCAGTATTTACGGATGAAAGGAGAGCTCAGGGAGAGTTCCTAATTCTCATTGCAATTTTCAGCAGCAGAAAGGAAGCCGGGGCAAATATCAACAGTGCAACTTTAAAAACAATCCCCGATACTGCCACCTCTCCCCATGAGTAGGCAAGTCCAAAGAGAAGCTGGCCGGCTGTTGTTGATATGTTTCTGATGGCATTCACCCCGCCAATGGCCGCTGATGCCCTCCTCGATGATGCAAGCATGCTTCTTGAAATTGGCCTGAAAGTCTGGGCCGCAAAGATTGCCATAAGTATTCCCGAGAAAACTGCCGCAGGATTTTTAATCGCCGCCAGAAGTGGCGAAAGTCCCGCGAGGAGAGAGATTGTTGCTATAACTCTCCTTTCACTCCCCAGATCAGCCAGCCTCGATGGTATGTATGCCAGCAACGTGGCTATAAAACCTATAAGGCCGAGAAGCGTCGCTGCAGTTCCCTTGGGCAGACCGAGGGTCTCGGATACATAGACGTAGGTTATTTCGCCGGAAGTGAAGGCCGAGAGGAATGAAATCAGGGCAGAGAGCATGAGGATTGTCCGGGCGTCCATATGGGATCCGCTTTTCTTTGAGCTTCCTTCTTTTTTCGGAGTTATTCTCTCATAGAGAATCCAGTAGGAGAGAGCCATGAAGAGCGCGGTCAGGAAGAAAAATGTCGAGGAGAGATACATCTGCCATTTCAACCCAAGATTCTGGGTTAGAGCATAGGTATAGTTGCCGATGAGACCGGCGAAGTTCCCGAAGATGAAGTAAAGTGCCGTTACTCTGCTCCTGATTTCCTTAGGAGATGAGACCGCGATTACAAACTGTGCAATAGGCCATGAAATGCCGTTAAGAAGGCCGTTCAGGAGCTTGATTCCCACGACATAGAGCCATGAAGAGGCATATGGATAAAGATTAACTGCCAGCGCATTTCCGGCCATCGTCAGTGCTCCGAGGTAGATCAGTCCTTTCCGCTTCTCAAGCAGCAGACCGCTGAAGAGGGCAGAAAATGAGCGGGCAAGAATGAAAGACGCTGAAATTACAGAGAGATATGCCATTGAAGCTTTTAGGATATCGCGGGTGTAAAATGCGACGGCAGGAACAGCTAACCTGAACGCCAGCGTCCCTGTAAAGGCTGATGCTATAAGGAGAACAATCCCGAGATGCTCCCTTCTCATGGCCTTCACGTGATGTAGTTCGCGGAGTATTAAAACTTATCTCTTTACGTGATGATGCACATAGAAACACATCCAAGAATACCTTTTTATATATCCCACGGCTATTGTTGACCGAGGTGACCTGTATGAAGCTACAGTTTGAAGACGCTTACAGGGAAGTGTATGAGATTGTCAAGCCGAAATACAGGCTTTTTACGGCAGGTCCGGTTGCGTGTTTTCCGGAAGTTCTTGAGATAATGAAAGTTCAGATGTTCAGCCACCGTGCGGCTGAATACAAGGAAATCCACGTGGATACACTTAAGAGGCTCTCGGATTTCCTTGAGGCTGAAAAAGGAGAGATAATCATTTTTCCGAGTTCAGGGACTGGGTTTATGGAAGCAGCCGTCAGAAACACCGTCCCCAGAGGAGGCAAAGTCCTTGTAACAACTATAGGCGCTTTTGGGGACAGATTTGCTGAGGTCGTCAGGACAAACGGCAGAGAGCCTGTTCTTCTCAGGAAGGAACCCGGCTATGCTGTAAAGCCCGAAGAGCTGGATGATGCGCTGAAAAAGAACCCGGATGTCGTTGCAGTTACGGTAACGTATAACGAAACCTCCACAGGTGTTCTCAACCCGCTCCCAGAGCTTGCCAAGGTCGTTAAGGAGCACGACAAGCTTCTCTTCGTTGATGCGGTCAGTGCTATGGGAGGTGCGGATATAAAGTTCGACAAGTGGGGTATTGACGTGGTCTTCGGAAGCTCCCAGAAGGCCTTTGGAGTGCCGCCAGGACTTGCTGTTGCAGCTATAAGCGAGCGCGTTTTTGAGATAGCGGAGAAGATGCCGGAGCGCGGCTGGTATTTTGATTTACCCCTCTACAGGAAGTTCAACGAGAAGAAAAAGGGAACACCTTCAACACCTCCAATGCCCCAGATATTTGGCCTGAATGTCGTTCTCCGCATCGTGGAGAGGATGGGAGGAAAATACGAATGGCTGGAAATGTATAAGAAGAGGAGCGAGATGATCAGAAAAGGCGTCAAAGAAATAGGCCTCAGCATTCTCGCGGAGCCCGGCTACGAGAGCCCGACGATAACCGCAGTTGTGGTTCCAGAAGGTATAAAGGGAGTGGATGTTTACAACGCCATGCGCGAGAGGGGCTTTGAGCTGGCCAAAGGCTATGGAAGCGTCGCCGAGAAGACCTTCAGAATCGGAAACATGGGCTACATAACATTCGAGGACATTGAGGATATGCTAACAAACCTCAGGGAGGTAATAGAAAAGCTCAAGGGCTGAGGTCAGGCTATGCCCTCAAGCTTTATTTTTCCATCTTCTTTTCTGACAGCATATATCCTGTTGACCTTTCTCGTGTTTGTTCTGAAATCCCGTTTGAGCTGCACCACAATCTCGAACCTGCCGATTACATCATCCTCGGCCCTCAGCCAGTGTTTCACCTCCTCGATAATGTCACCAGACATAGCCAGCGATGTAACTATGAATGCATAATCATCGAGGAGTTCTGAGAGGATCGTTGGCACATGCACTGTGTGGATTGTATCAATAACGATATAGTCCGGGTTTATCCTCCTGATCTTTTCGATAACCCCCCTGGTTCTGTTCTTGAGGCTCTCCTGCCCGAACTCCGTGTTTATAACGACGATGTTCTCTCTGAACTGCTTGAACTCGTTATACGCCGTAACAACAGCAATTTTTCTGTCATCGGGGATCAGGTGAATTAAAGCTTCAACCAGTTTGGTTTTGCCCGCCCGGCTGGCTCCAACTATAAGGATATCCTCTCTCCCCAGGAGAGCGTTTTTAAGGGTTTCAAGCTGCTCCCGG
>WAPO01000036.1 GCA_015520705.1 Thermococcus sp.
TCTCTGTGATCATAACTCTCCCTCCTCAAGGACATCATATATCAGTTCATCAATGTTTATGCCATGGGTAGCTAGCAGTCTCAGATCAGACTTTATCTGTGTGAGCTCTGTTCTCAGCTCCTCAACCTGTTTGGCAAGGTTATGTATCTCATTTACGAGGGGGTTGTCCCTCTCCTGGTCCTTGAATGGATTCACCTCCTGGGATACTACCTCATAGAGCATCATGACATCCTTTATTGTCTTATTCAGCTTGTCCATTTCCTCTCTTAACTCCTGAATCTGCGACTTCAGCGTGTCGATACTCACCTTTATCCTCGGGATATCATTTTCTATCTCGTTTATTCTCGTCATGACCTGGGTTAGCATTTCCTCCTCTCTCTTGGTGTCTTCTTTTTCTTCCTCCTCTGTGTTTTCCAGCTCATCCAGCTTGATTATTTCAACGTTATCCTCTTTCTCGGCTCCTTCCTCCTTTTTCTTTTTGAATTTATTCTTGAGGTATGAGAATGACATTCCTGTCCCCCCGCGAAATTAAGAGGAAAAAGAAATTCTCAAAAAACCAAAGGATTCAAAATCACTGAAGCTCCACTATCTTGTCGTTGCTGCTGAGACCGTATGCTGTTGGTGTAACAACCTTGGAGTAGCCTGGGGCACCTTTCTCTGGAACGACTTTGATCGTTATTGGTGTTCTCGGTTCAACGCCACCAAACACTGCATTCAGATTAACGGTCAGCAGGGCTATATCGCCACTTGTTAGGGTTGGAATGCTTCCGCTGAGAGAGCCATCTGCATCTTGAACAATGAGAATGCCGAAGTGACTGTCATCTACCTTAGTGGTATTCCATGCAGCTAAGGTTGTATCGAACATGCTGCCAGTTAAATTGGCTATTGCATTACCATAAGCAAGGACAACCTGCTTGTTACCGTCATCGAGGTAGACTTTTGTCTGAGTCAGATCAATTGGGCTACCACCCGCCTGAAGGGAGACTTGGATAGTCATGAGGGTCATGTTGTTTGCGCTTGGAGCGTAGCCTGTCACCGCGTCGATCTTTATACCCGTTGAAACCTCCTGTGTTGTCTGTCTACCTGTGGCCATTGCTCTCTGCTGCAGGTAGCCGCTCGTGTTTATGAGCACTGCTGCAGCTACTGCCGCTACTAACACCATGGCTATAAACACTATCAGGGTGCCAATCCCAATGGCACCACGCTTCTTCTTTAAAAGAAATCTCATTCTTTGGCACCTCCGCTAAATGTTTTGCAATATAGAATAGACACCTTTGGATATAAAGCGGTTTTTTGTTTTTATATATGTACATAGTAATGTAGCTACATATGTAGGTTCGGACGAAGGAGGTTGGTAAAATCTTTGAATGATCATGCATCACAGCTTGGTTATTATGAGGACAGAGTTACCAAGTTCTTTAAGTTTGAACTCATGTGGGCTGTTCTCCAAGGCACCCAGGATGGCGGATTTAGTGGGAAAGCTGTTAAATTCCTTTGTTAGTTTCTCAAAAAACTCCCACGCGCAGATATTTGGATAATTTTCCTTAAAAGGCTCCACAATTATAAGCCTTCCGCCGCTTTCAAGTGCATTCATTGCGGTCTTAATAACCCTACCGATGCTGTCAATGTATTCAAGGACGAAGCTCATGATGACGGCGTCATATCTGTTCCGTGGGACAGCTTTTCTTATGTCAAGTTCTCTCAGTGTAACCCAGTCAAAGCCCGCTCCTTTTACCCTGCTCTCTGCGATGCTGAGAATCCCTGGAGAGAAATCAACTCCAACGTATTTACCATTTGGGCCTAGAAACTGGCCTATTTCAATGGGGGAGACAGAACCACAGCCCAGATCAAGAACTCTCATCTCATCTTTCAGATTCCCAGCTTTGGCTATTATCTTTCTATAAATACTGTTGAACTCCAGAGATAACCTCATATCCCAGAAATCTGCATCCTTGTCAAAGTCCATGAGAATTTTTGGATGCTCGGGTGTTATTGAGGCGTAGTCAATCATCCTGTAGATTTCCTCAAAGATGGAAACCCAGCCCGGGATAATATATGGGGCGCTTTCAGGTGAGAGACGAACGGTATATGAAAATTCATCCATCAAGAGCCTTTCCCCCTCTCTTTTCAGCACCCCAAGTTTCACATATGTGTCCAGCAGCTCCTTCAGAAGTGGCTTGTTCCCAAATGAAATTAAATTTAAAATGTCATTGTAAGACTTATCTTCCGTGAGTCTTGTGAAGATACCGTATTTCAGGCCAATCTGGAAAATATGTAACATTGAAATTTGAACCATTGCAGAGATGTTCTTATCCAGCTTTTTGATTAGCCCCTCCATTCTTTCACCTCACATGAATCTGCTATAATACAGATGATAGGATTTAAGCAGCTCTACAACTTTTTTTCCGTAATCTGTGAGCCTGTAATATTTGAATCCATCTCGCTCTACAATTTCCACCAAACCCAAACTCACGAGAGAGCTGCTCCCGTTATATCTATTTCCAAGACCGATAAGTGCACCTTTAACATTCGAGGGGTCTGACTTAACAACTCTCGCAATTTCCGCAAGGTATGTAGAAGATGGATAAATCTCGTTCAAATACAACAGAATTCGTTTCCTAAGTTCACTCCTATTAATGGATCTTATTACAAAGGGGTCTATATACATGTTGTAATCCCCCCAATAAAACGAGGGATGATTTTAATAAATAATGATTTAATTCGCCGATTTATTGGATATTATTGTATATAAGTCTTACTGTTTGAAATTAAACTCAAAAAACTACAAAGAGAAAAGTGATGTTTTAATCTTGGGAAATTCTCCAAGTGAATAAATCAACTCTCCATTTATAAAAACCCTCTCAACATCTGAACCCTTTGCGGCATAAACAAGATGGGACATTGGATTTCCTCTAGGTAAAAAGTGGGGTTTTCGCATATTTATCAAGACCAAGTCCGCAAGGTAATCCTTTTCAATCATGCCTGCTTTGATATCCAAAGCCCTTGCACCCCCAAGCGTGGCCCAGTAAAAAACGTCCCTGGCTCCGATTTTATCCGGGCCTGCCTTAACCTTGTTCAGAATAGCCGCCATTTTCATCTCCTCTATCATGTCCAGAGAATTGTTGGATGCCGCACAGTCGTTTCCCAGCGCTATATTTGCTCCGAGATTCCAGAGGGTTACCGTCGGAGCAACAGCTCCCTCCAGCTTTGCCAGGCTTGTGGGGCAGTGTGCGAGAGTTGCTCCGCTTCTGGCGAACAGTTTAATCTCCTTTTCCTTCAGATAAACACCGTGGGCTGCTATCAGCCTGCTGTTAAGTATTCCGGCTTTCTGCAGGTACTCCACGGGATACAGGCCCTCCCTCTTCCTTACCTTTCTGACTTCTTCCCTGCTTTGCGAGAGATGGATATGTATCAGAGCGTTTTCCTTCTCTGCAAAATTTCTAATCTCCTCCAGCAGACTGAAGGAAACTGTATCTGTGGCGTGGGGGGCGAGTGTTGGGGTTATAAGCCCGTTGTTTTTCCACCTTTTGAAGAATTTAAACCCCTCCCCGGGTTCAGCGAGCGGAAAATCAACCAGATCCATCACGGTCTGCCCGATAAAGGCCCTCACACCAATCTCCTGTGCAGCTCTGGCAATCTCATCCGCGAGGAAATAATGGTCATTTACAGTGGTCGAGCCGTTTGAAACAGCTTCCATCAGGCCTATCAGCGCCCATTTGCGGATTTCTTCTCTGCTCCATTCCCTCTCCATCGGCCAGATAAGGTCATTTAACCATGCATTCAGCGGCATGTCATCGCCCAAGCCCCTGAATTTGGTCATGGCAACATGGGTGTGGGCATTTATGAGTCCGGGGATTATCAGATAATCCTTCCCTCCAAAAATCTCATCCACGTCGTATTCGCCTATCCTGTCTCCGGGGATGACATCGTAAATCCATCTGTCTTCAATCAGAACCGCAGCGTTTTCTTTAATTCCCCTGATATCCATGACTGTTCCAAGGAGGGCCTTCATGCTTTCACCCCTTATAAATTGCCAACTGCCATATTTAAATGTTGTCAGAATGTCAGCAAAAGAAGCGAATGATTTAAATAGCATTCAACCTCCATGGCTATCATGCCCCTGCTGCTGGAGCCCAGAACAAAGAGATTCAAGGCGGTCTCGCTCTGGATAAATAGACTTTTCTGAAGGTTAGCGGATAGATTAATAAACCTGTCATCGAACTTTGAGGAGGTGTTTAAGATGATTGATAAAGTTTACTGTGTGGATGTTAAACCCGAGATGGAAGGAAAAAAGGTCAAGCTCGCCGGATGGGTTTACAGGAAAAGAGAGGTAGGTAAGAAGGTGTTTATAGTCCTGAGGGATTCAAGCGGGATCATCCAGATCATCTTCAGGAAGGAGGATGGAGATGCCTATCAGAAAGCTAAAAGCACTGGAATAGAGTCAAGTGTCGTTGTGGAAGGAACGGTGAAAGCAGACCCGAGGGCTCCAACAGGTGTTGAGATTCAGGGGGAACGGCTGGAGATAATCCAGAACGTTGAGTTCTTCCCGATAACGAAGGACGCAAGCGATGAGTTCCTCCTCGATGTCAGGCATCTCCACCTGCATTCGCCCAAGGTCGCGGCGGTTATGAAGGTTAAGGCAACGCTCATGCAGGCAGCAAGAGAGTGGCTCCTCCAGGACGGATGGTATGAAGTCTTTCCGCCGATTTTGGTAACAGGGGCCGTTGAAGGGGGTTCAACCCTTTTTAAGCTCAAGTATTTTGACCGTCAGGCATACCTCAGCCAGTCAGCACAGCTATATCTTGAAGCGGCTATTTTCGGTCTTGAAAAGGTGTGGTCGCTCACGCCGAGCTTTCGCGCCGAGAAGAGCAGGACGAGAAGACATCTAACCGAGTTCTGGCACCTTGAGCTTGAAGCGGCATGGATGGACCTCTGGGATATCCTGAAGGTTGAGGAGGAGCTGGTGAGCTATATGGTGCAGAGGACGCTTGAGCTGAGGAGAGGGGACATTGAAACGTTCAGGAAGGACTTTACCACGCTCAGGAAGACGGTTCCGCCGTTCCCGAGGATAAGCTACGACGAGGCCATTGACATCCTCCAGAGCAAGGGAGTGGAGATAGAGTGGGGCGAGGACATGGGCGCCGATGAGGAGCGCATTCTGACGCAGGAGTTTGAGAGCCCCTTCTTCGTCTACGGCTATCCCAAGCACATTAAGGCGTTTTACATGAAGGAAGACCCGGAAGACCCGCGCAAGGCTCTCGCTGCTGATATGCTTGCTCCTGAAGGGTATGGGGAGGTCATTGGCGGCTCACAGCGTGAGGACAGCTATGAGAAGCTCGTGCAGCGCATCCTGGACGAGGGAATGGATCCAAAGGACTACGAGTGGTACCTCGATCTCAGGAAGTACGGCAGCGTCCCGCACAGCGGCTTCGGCCTCGGGCTGGAGAGGCTCGTTGCATGGGTGATGAACCTCGACCACGTGCGCTGGGCCACGCTCTTCCCGAGGACGCCGAGCAGATTGTATCCGTGAGTGTCTTTTACTATCTTATTTTTCTGCTGGATCTAAAAGTTTAAATCTAAGCTTAGGTATAGGACAAATTATGCGGAAAATTGCATTTACAATAACGAACACCATGAAGACGCTGATATATCTGTCACTTATACTAAGTATTTTGATGTTCATGTATGAAACATATGTCATCAGAGGTGTAATTTATACCCTTGGGATTTTTCTGGTATGGCTGGTTTTCTTCCTTAAAATTTTAAGGAGGAGCACCAGTTCTGAAAAGCAAACTCCCATCACAAAAATTGAAGTTAGATTATCAAGGTTGTCCTATTTTTTGATTCTCCTGATTCTAATACTTCCTGTGTTTTTCCCATTATTAACGCAGTATGCACTTACAGTGCTTAACCAGAAAAACAATGAAGAGGTGGCTTTGGCAATATCGGGCTTAATCTCACCAAGCTTAAATGACACTGAGAAAGCCAGAGTTATCTTTGACTATGTACATTCTACCATGAAAAACACCTATTTCAGCGATGTATCAATCCCACTCATTGGTTCTATTGGCTTATACCACAGTGACAGATATGGCTTCTTCGTGTGCTGGAGAATAGATAACTACACGTTCGCTAATATGTTGTGGCATGAAAGATGTGGGGCATGTCGAGAATATGCAATGTTGTTCATGAAACTGGCAGAGTATTCAAATTTAACCGTTCGAATGATTTATGATTTGGGAGAGGACCATTCTTGGGATGAAGTCCTCTTAGATGGGCAGTGGATTGTTGTAGATCCTTCAGCAGGTATGTTTAATGTTTCCCCTCTGGTCTATGAAGATCAGTGGGGAAAGGTTCTCTCCTACATCTATGCAATATATCCCAACGGTTCGAAAGTAGATGTTACTTCCAGATACACAACAACCGCAATGATGAATATAATTGTTATTAATAAACATAAAGAGCCAATACCTGGGATTAAGGTTTATGTTATTTCTCATAATTACTTTAAGGAGGGGAGATTTGCTGGGTTAGCTTGTATAACAAATAGGAACGGGAGATGCACAATAAAACTCGGAGGTGGTGCATATACTTTTGTTGCAAAAAGCAATGACCATATCCCACTTTACGGGGTGAGTTATGTAGTCTTGGAGGGAAATAAAATATATCACAAGAATATAATTGTGAATCGCAATATTTTTCATATTTCGCTTCCATTATGGATTCAAATTGTAATCAAAGGTGTGATTGGTATCAGTATTTGGCTTTGTTTGATAATTTTGAATGAGATCCAAAGAAGCCTATAAAACAATAAACTCTGAAGGAATTACCAAACTGGAAAAATCCTGTGTGCATTCACAATTTGCTGGTTAAAAAGTGGGTTTGATAGTAAAAGAATCGCTTAGCAAATTTATACGTTATTCTGGCGTCCTTTGGAGCGTTAAAAAGCTTGAACTCATTTAAAAAAACGCTCTTCAAAACGAATCCACTCTCAAAAAAGCAATTTTAACGAGAAATCCAGCTGAAATTGCTCTTTTGGAGAAGAATCACGAGCCTTGATCAAACTTCGCGCAGGCAAATAAACTTTTAGGAAAAGTTTAATCAAAGAGAGCCCTCTCCATTAAACTGGCAGAAAAACCAGTCGTGCAATGGTCAAGTACAACCAAAACAGGGGTTTAACTTTTAAATCAAGCCCTTCAAGCAGTTTCACATTTTTATCAGCGCCCGAAGGGCGCCTTTGAAGAGTGAAACACTCATAAAGGAGCAGGTTAGTAAAAACCCATTTCAGAACTTGCCAATTCTTAGAAAAAGCATGTGCTTTTTCCGCCAGCGCTTGCTTTGCAAGGGCTGTTGTGGCGGGCCGGACGGGATTCGAACCCGCGACTGCCGGCTTAGGAGACGCTCCTTAAATGCTAATGTCCCCATAGATATTATCGTTCTGGGCAGCTTGCAAGCTATTTATTATTTCGTCAGGATTACATCTGGCCCCCTCCCCTTGAGCTACGGGGAGGTTTGAGGGGTTTCATTCAAACCCGTTAGGGTTTTCAACTCCTCTGGCCGGGTCTTGAGCCCCTACCGCTCGGGGTTATCGCTTAAGCTTGCTCACGGGTTTCAAACTGCCCTCAGAGGACGCCTCACGGCCTCTCCGGGGCCTTCGGCGGAGTTTAAAAGGGTTTCGGTAGTTTAAGGACTCGTCGGGTGCTTCCCGCCCCGAGGCTTTCAGAAGAAAAATGTAAGGTAGCTTTGTTACAAGCATACAAGGCCTTAAAGAACCTGAAACCACTTCATCCATAGAGGCATGAGGTGTCTAGCTCAAAACACTATGAGGAAAAGCATGCTTAAACCACTCGAAAGCATTAATGCAGTTTCTCTAACTGCTGAGGCTGAGGTGCAGGGAGGAAGGTAGCTCAGCCACGAAGTTACTTTTTCGCCTCAAGCTTTATCAATATGAGCCGTGCACTACTAACATACCGGGTACTGCCTAGCTTACTGGCGACAGTGATCTTTAGAAAATAAATGCTATCGCATACTCTTTCGGCGCCTATTGTTAGATAGCGTGTTGCTTCCATGAAACCTATGGATACGAATCCAGCTCTACATGTTGCATTTCCCACTCGCACCAGGTAGTTATATCGCTGTCCACCTGTGTAGGTTACAGATTTGTTCCTAGGCAAGAGCTCGACAGATATGTTATCAATACTAATCTTCTGTGGTGTAAAGCCCCACCCAGTACCTGCATCATATATTGATACAATTACATATCTGTAGGCTGTGTCGTCTATGAATACCATTGTCTCATTGACTATGGTCGCATTAAGTATGAACGCCTTGGAGAGTTTGGAGTCGATGGAGAATTTCCAAGTCTTATTCTCTCTTATGCTGTCTAGGTAGATCCTCTTAGCTTCCCCAGATATTTCCTTTAGAGTTTTCACGGCGAGCTTGTAGGAGGGGTTTTTGGTTGCGGTAATGTTGCTAGCTCCAGTACTGACATGCGTAGCTATAGGCTGATAATATCTACTAAGTAGAGATGATAATACCATAGCAATTAGTATCACTGCAAGTAAAGATATTAGAAAAATGAACCGGGATTTACTATGAAACATTTTTACCATATTCTCTCATTATTGGAGTAATGCTTGCCGCCTACCTTATAACCTGTGTATAGTTTTCCGGGGTTGAGCAGCTTTATCTGAATGTTTCTCCATATATTGTCTGGTACATTGTAGTAGTTTTCCCCATCTATGCCTTCGTAGGCGTAGGCGTGCGGCCACATAGTTGATGTCCATGGCTCTATTAGCCAGTTGGCATTCTCTATCTTAAATGCATTGTTATTTCCTAGCTTTAGGAGCTCATTTTCATCAACTGTATAGGCCTCCAACATGCCTCCCACTGGTGAACCTGGATTATCCTCATCTTCTAATACAAAAATATTGTAGAGTGTTGAAGTGCTCCAGTCAACGAAGTATAGATAAACCTTGTTTTTACCATTACTCTGAGGTATAAACCTTACACCAAGTTCATAAACTGTATTAGGTTTTGGCTTAAACTGGATACCATCTATCTTGAATGGGCCACAATGTAAGTTGCAAGAGAGTTGTGGATTAGTCGAACCCGCCGATATATGCCATCCCCACTCTTTAGTATAGCCTAGTGATGTCTGATAGAAGTATTTATCACTAGATGAGCCTTCCTTTCTTGAAGAGAGTGAAACCCAGATAGCAATTAAGCAGTTAAGGTCGTCTGGCAGTGTTGGAGGTGTTCTAACACTGATAAAGCCACCATAAATCTTCTGTCCCACCTGGCTAGGCTCGGGGCTTCGTATCCCATATTGCCAAGGCTTATCAGTGCAAGACATAGTAATCACCCTACATACTTCTCTTTTCAGAGCTATTTAAATCTTACTGTTTTCGGGGAGCACTATGTTTACTTAAGAGCCTCATGCTAATCTGTCGTACATCTATACTCGTAATTTAAGAAAAGTTTATTGTCCAACAAACTAACTTCGGTAGAATCTAGAGCTATAATTGCGTTCTTAAAGTATAGAGAGGGCATAATTTGTAATCACCACAATATAACCTGATACTTCTGCCGCTCTCAATTTCTACGAATCTCATACTATGTGAATGGCGGGCCCGGCGGGATTCGAACCCGCGACTACCGGCTCCGAAGGCCGGCGCCATATCCCCTAGGCCACGGGCCCTCAAAAGGGTTTTAAAGGTTGCCAAAATAAACCTTGCGGTGGTTTATGATTCTGCCGGACAGGAAAATCAGAGAAGAAATCCTCATCGAGCCCTTCAGCGAAAAATCCCTCCAGCCTGCGGGCTACGACCTCCGGGTTGGCAGGGAGGCTATGGTGAGCGGTAGGTTTGTGAATGTTGAAAGGGAAGGAAAAGTCGTGATTCCGCCGAAGACCCATGCTTTAATCCTGACCCTTGAGAGGGTTAAGCTTCCGGATGACGTCATGGGGGATATGAAGCTCAGAAGCTCCCTTGCGAGGGAAGGACTTCTCGGCTCCTTCGCGTGGGTTGATCCGGGATGGGATGGAAACCTGACCCTTGCGGTCTTTAACGGCTCGGATAGTGAAATAGAACTCGCATATGGAGAAAGGTTCGTCCAGATAGCATTTATCCGTCTGGAGGAGCCCGCGCAGAACCCCTACAGGGGAAGCTATCAGGGGAGCCAGCATCTGACACCATCGAAACGCAGAAAACGGACAGAGTAAAATGTATGTAGAGGCCCGCCCGAAGGCGGACAAAGAAAAGGAATCAGCCGAAGAGGGCTCCAAGTCCTGCGAGAGCCTCTTCCTCGCTTGCCTCTTCCTCTTCTTCCTCCTCTTCTTCCTCTGCTGGAGCTTCTTCAGCGGCTGCAGGAGCAGCTGCAACTGCAACCGGAGCAGCAACTGGCATTGCGGCTTTCTCTATGACCTCATCAATGTTGACTCCCTCAAGAGCTGCAACGAGTGCCTTTATCCTTGCCTCATCCGGGCTAACACCGGCAGCCTCAAGGATTGCCTTTATGTTCTCTTCGTTTATATCCTTTCCAGCGGCGTGTAATAACAAAGCAGCATACACGTACTCCATCTTTCGCACCTCCAAATTATCTTTATTTTTCTTATTTTCGATACGCGGGAAATTGAAAGGTTTATCCGAACAACGCCCCCAGTCCTGCGAGGGCTTCCTCTTCACCAGCTTCCTCTTCTTCCTCTTCCTCCTCAGCCTCCTCAACCTTCTCCTCCTGTGAAGGCTGAGCGGCAACGGCTATTTGTGCCTGCTGGTTTAAAAGTTCTTTGGTCTTCTCGTCGAGGAGCTCTTCAGGCAGGTTCTGCGCTATGAGCAGGACAACCCTGAAAGCCCTGCCGAATATGTCTGCCACAGTGTCCTTGGTGATGTAGCCTGCTTCGACTGCAACATTCTTCGCTCCAAGGTATGCCTTCCGGATGATTGCTTCGATCGTCTGCGCCGTTGGGTAGGCTGTATTAACTGACAGGTTGAATGCCTGCATATAAGCCTTTTGGAGCATCTCTATGTATGTGCTCTCGTCTATTGCCAGAACTTCTGGAGTATATACGAGCCCGTCTTCGTAGGCCGCTAGGAGGTTGAGACCCACCTCAAGGGGTTCGATTCCGAGAGCATTGAGGATTCTCGCAAGCTGTGGGGTTATAACCTCACCAGCCTTCAGGACTGTGTAATCTTTCTGAATTGAAACTTTACCCTTTTCAATTCTCGCTGGTATGCCAAGAGCCTGCATCTCACCTACAAGCGGGCCTGGTGCAATTGACGTCGGGCCGGCTGGTATCACAACATCTCTCGGAACAGGGACGTCTGGCTTGGCTGGAGCGGGTGTTTTGCTCTCCTCAAGAAGCTTGTAGAGTTTAAAGGGATTCATCTCCGTTGCGAGGATTCCTGTTCCTCCCTGGATGTGCTCGATGAGCTTCTCGAGCTCCGGCTTTCCAAGCTCCTGTGCTGCCCTTTTGATGGCAAGCTCAATGAGAGTGTTCCTTGAAACTCTGAGGAGTGCTTTCCCGCGGAGCTTCTCCCTCATCTTTGAGAGAGGATACGCCGGGACATCGGCCACATCCACGAGGGCGATCACTGGATAGCTCTTGATGATTTTTGCAAGCTCTTCAACTTCCTTTTTCTTCCATTCAGCAACATGAGCCATTCAAATCACCTCTCCACCTTTACAGCGGGCCCCATTGTTGTTTTGATGTATACTGACCTGACCTGGTTTTCGCCCCTCTCAAGCTTTCCAAGAACCGCGTTGAGAACTGCCTCAACGTTGTCTGCAATCTTCTCGTCTTCCATCTTTTCCGTGCCAACGGGTGCATGGACAACAGGGTTGTTCTTGAGCTGAATTCTGACTGTTCTCCTGAGTCTTGCCACTATCGGCTCCAGGTTTGTCATGGTTGGTGGAACCACCTGAGGCATCTTGTTCCTTGGGCCGAGGTATCTACCGAGGTATCTACCGATCTTTGGCATCAGCGGAGCTGCTGCAATGAACAGGTCGTAGCTCTTTGCAAGCTTTCTGGCCTGCCTCGGGTTCTTTCCCAATTCCTCCAGTTCCTCTCCACTAATAACATCCAGCCCGAGCTTCTTGGCCGCCTCAGCGACCGCACCATCAGCGATGACCGCGATTTTGGGTTCTTTACCCCTACCGTGTGGCAGTATAACCTCAAGCTTGAACCTGTTCTCAGGTTTTTTCAAATCTATATCCTTGAGGTTCACTGCCACTTCGACGGTCTGTGTGAAGTTGCGCGGCTTAGCCCGGGCCTTAGCCTCCTTCACCGCTTCCACGATTTTTTGCTTGTCAAAGGCCATTCACAGCCCTCCTTTCTTTTTTGATTTAAGCCTGCGGAAAAGTCAAAAATGCGTAAAAAGAGGAGCTTTTAAACTTTTCCCTCACTCTTCAGCGCTGGCAAAAACCTCGTCATAAACGCCCGCATCAATCTCCTTCTGGACTTCCCTTGGATCTTTCCCCTCAACAGTAACACCCATGCTCAGCGCTGTTCCAATGACCTCCTTTGCTGCTCCTTTCAAATCAGCGGCCAGCATCTGATCAATCTTTGCCTTGGCGATTCTGATGACCTGTTCCATCGTGAGGTTTCCAACAATGTTGTTCTTGGGAGCATCCGAGCCCTTGCTCAGACCGAGCTCCTTCTTGATGAGCTGGCTAACTGGTGGAACACCAACCTCAATTTCAAAGGTTTTCTTCTTTGGGTCTGTTACTATAATCTTAACTGGAACCTGCATCCCTGCAAAGTCCTTTGTGGCTTCGTTAATCTTGTCAACGACCAGCTTGACATTCAATCCGAGAGGACCGATAGCCGGCCCAAGTGGAGGACCTGGAGTAGCTTTACCGCCCTCAACCAGCACCTGTACAACCTGTGGCATAGTCTCACCCCTTCACTCCTTTTGTCTCTTGCTTATAAGTCTAACGTATTCTCCCCTCACTGTAACGGGGATTGGCACTATGGCTCCGATGAGCTCGACGACAATTTCATCCTTGGCCTCATCAATCCTAACGACCTTAGCCTTCTCACCTTTGAAGGGTCCAGCGATCAGCTCCACAATATCTCCGGGTTCAAACCCGCTGACCGCAGGTTTTTCTTCAAGGAAGTGCTCTATCTCCTCAAAGCGCACCTCACCGGGCAGGGTTCCCTTAGCATGCCTGATGCCCTTAATAGCTTCATCCACTGCACTCTTGCTTGGTGCTTCAACAAAGATGTAGCCCTTGACCTTTGATGGGGCTAATATTGCATAAACCGGAAGGTTGTATGTTTTAACTTTACTGTAAATCAGCTTTGCGGTTGTTTCTTCCTGCCCAACTGTAACCCTGACGGTGTAGATTTTGCCGTCCATCCCTATCACCAGCTATTTTCCGTTTACTGTCCTGTGATGAGGTAGCCCAAGATACGGGTTATAAGCCCGATGAGACCTATAAGCAGCATTCCAAGCCCAGTTATCTTCGCAGCCATTTTATACTCTTTTCCACCGGGCTTTTTTGTGACCATCAAAACCCTCTTCGACTCCGACAGGAACTTTTTAAGCTTTTCTATGTAGCTCTCTGCCATTTCTTAACACCTCGCTAAAATTGTATGGAGTTAAATTTAAAACAGAGATTAAAGCTCCTCAAGATCAAGCTTGATTACTTTCCTCTCACCCTCCTCCCCGAAGCTCGGGAGTTCTTCCTCAGCAACGGCATAAGGGGAGCTAACCCCTGTAACCACTATCATAACCCGGATCATCTTCCCGAGTTCCTCATCAAGCTGAATGCCCCAGATGACCTGTGCTTCTGGATCAAGCTTGCTCGTAACGAGTTCGATTATGTTCTGGGCCTCTTCAAGTTTAACATCTGAACCTGCAATGCTTATCAGTGCTCCTTTGGCACCGCTTATGTCAACATCAAGGAGGGGACTGTTTAAAGCCTGCTGTGCAGCCTCAAGGGCTCTCTTCTCGCTGTCGCTCTCGCCTATACCTATCATTGCCACACCGCCGTCCTTCATGACAGCCCTGACATCGTTGAAGTCGAGGTTGACAAGTCCCGGCCTTGTTATCAGCTCTGTAATCCCCTTTACAGCCTGAACGAGTATCTCATCGGAGACCTTGAATGCCATGTGTATCGGCAGGTTTGGAGCAACTTCCATAAGCTTGTCATTCGGGATGACGATGACGGTATCGCTGTTTTTCCTGAGTTTCTCAAGACCGTACTCGGCGTTCTTGATGCGCCTTATGCCCTCAACTGTGAAGGGTAGAGTAACCACTGAGACCGTCAGTGCCCCCATCTTCTTTGCCATCTCTGCCACTATGGGTGCAGCACCTGTTCCGGTTCCACCACCGAGACCGCAGGTTATAAAGACCATGTCTGCACCTTCAAGAGCTTCCCTTATATCTCTCTCGCTTTCCTTTGCAGCCTCTTCACCCATTTTTGGGTCATTTCCAGCTCCCAGACCTCTTGTGAGTTCCCTACCAATCAAAATTTTCTTGTGAGCCTTGATCTTTAAAAGATCCTGAGCATCAGTATTGACAGCAATAATCTTGGCACCCTGAATGCCCACCTGCATCATCCTGTTAACGGTATTACAGCCGGCGCCACCGACACCAATAACATAGATTTTCGCCTGTATCTGCTCCAAAAGCTTCCTAAGCTCCTCATCAACATCTGTCTGGGGAGCCTGAATCTCAGGGGCGTTGCTCATCTCTGAGGAAGTCCTTTCAATCGCATTTTCAATCAGCTTCAACATCTTTTCACCCTCCGGGGAGCAATTTAACATCTGTTTCAGTTTGTAGCCAGATGGTATATAAATTTTAGCCAAAGAGACACTGCTATTTTTAGAGTTTAAACTCAACAGCTTTAAACGTTTCGATTATCAGTCTTTTATGAATTCCAGTCCGAGCTCTCCGGCAAGGGCTTTTGCCATCTGCCTTGTCTCCCCTCTGCTTCCCTTCCAATCAACATAAATCGCCTCGACGTTTCCCTCTGTTCTTTCGATTGCCTTCAGGAGCATATCCTTCGAAACAGGATGGGCATACTTCGGAACGATGTGGGAGTATGCTATATCCGTTTCAAGCGCTCTCTTCGTCTGTTTCGGTGCGTAGTGGCCGCCACCTATTCCGATTGCCGTTTTGAACTTGCTTTTCTGATAGCTGCTGAGAACGTGCATTATCGTTTCTGCCACTATCTCCCCTGCCCTTTCGTTTCTCCACTCCTCCTTGCTCGACCCTATTTCAATGAAGAGGGATGGAACCTCAAGCTCGCTCGGGCCGTGATGTGTGGCCTCGTAGCAAACTGTCCAGTTGAGCTCATTGAGCTCATTGAGCTTTAACAAAGCGATTTTCATGGCACTGGGCTGTGCAACAGCCAAACTCCCATCCTTCCCACCGTATATGGCC
>WAPO01000037.1 GCA_015520705.1 Thermococcus sp.
AATCCGTCAACCTTTGAATACAGGGTCGAAGAATACGCTGGGAAAGTTAAGACGGACGTCCTCGTGGTGGTTGGAAGCGATGATAAAATTGTTCCCAGGGAGGATGCAAAAAAGGTTGCCGAGGTATTAAACGCAGAGTTTGTTGAAATACCCAACGCTGGACACATGGTTCTCTATGAAAAACCCGAAGAACTTGCTGATATTATCAAACGCTTCTGCCTTCTTAGAGATGGATGAGAGCAATGAAAAGGAAGATACATACAAAAGAGCGGTTCAGGATAAAGATCAAGGAAGTCCCGAAAAGCTGAGGGAATTCATTTTTGCTTAGGCTTTGACTTAGCATTTCTTGGATTACTTCCCCTTTACCTTTGACATATCTATAATTGTAAAGGAAATTACACATATTTTCGGGTGTGGATATAATTTTCGTTGACTTATATACACCGAAAAGAAAAATAATGATTAGGGTATCTTTAATACAATCAATCAAAATATTTATATCTCATTCAGCTTAATAACACAATCGAACCACTAACTGGAGGGAACAAATGATGAACAAAAAAGTGATAAGTGCTTTTGTTGTTCTTATAGTGACACTTTCAATAATACCAATGGCTGTATCCACAGCATCCATCAGCACACCAACCCCAACTCAAAGGCAGCCAGCTTCAAATTCCATAAATTTAAATAAGGCTCTCGACCTTCCAGCCCCCTTACACAGAACAGGTCTCATATGGGTGTCCCCTAAAGAATATTCAAAACTCACCGGAAGGCACTATCCCACGTTCAATGCAAAGGCATATCTCGAGGCTATAGAAAGTGCGCCTTTCTACCCCGGACGGAGCTTCAAAACCGGCACTCCCGCTTCTTCATCTGGAACCCTTCCTTCAGAAGTCATGAACACCCTGTATCTACCCCCAGTGGGGAATCAGGGCTATGTAGGTTCATGTAATGCATGGAGCTCCACATATTACGTCTGGACATACATGCTCAACTGGTGGAGGAACAACCCCCACCCAAGCACCCCAGATGTCATAATGAACCCAACATTTACATATAACCTGATAAACGGAGGAGGGGACTACGGGAGCAATATGTGGGATGCCATGAACCTCATTTCAACCATTGGTGCAGTTCCATTAGATGCATTTCCGCTCTATGTCTATGGACCCTACGGAGATCCTGAAAACTATGCATGGCTCTGGCCTAACTTAACACAGTGGATGATGGCCCCTCATAACAGTGGAACCGAGGATATGTACTGGTGGCAGTATCTTGATGGTAATCCAGGTCTCTACAAGCTTCCAGGGCAGTGGTATATTCTCTACATGGACAATGATACCCAGTGGGAATACCTGAAAGGTCTGCTAGCAGAAGGTTACGTTCTTCAGACTGCTCTGTGGGTTCTTCCAAGCTTCAGCTTCATAAAACAGCCAGGGAAGGTTATTGAATATCTACAGTTCTATGCACAATATGCAGAGCATTATGCAAATGAATATTGGACAAATAGCACATATGAGAACTGGACAGTGGGTCAGCTCCTCAGCTGGGTGAGCAACGCATACAACGAAACCTACGGTTTGGATAATGAAACTAGGGCATCTCTCCAGCTGATGCAGGAGATACTCGTAAATAAGTACAATGTTAGCATGAATGATACGATTCTAAATGCCACAATAAAGATTTCCCAGGGTGTGGAGGAACATTACGCGAACAATGAAACCTGGATGCAGGAGGCAACATTCTATCTCTCATCCTACTCGATTAACGGGGAAGCTTGGTTGCTCAACCACGGGTTTGATGACCTCTATGTTTTGGCAAACTTTGAATGGATGATCCATTATATTCCATTGAATGAATATGCAACCTCAGATAGGATTATCTACATTAACTTCTACAACTACTATTACATGTGGCAAGGAGGCCATGCTGTTACAATAATAGGTTATGATGACAATGCCACCACCCCGGATGGAAATGGAACACTCAAAATGGTCAACTCATGGGGAACTGATTGGGGCGATAATGGCTACTGGGACTACTCCTACGCTGCTGCAAGGAATCCGGGTATTTTCAGCACATATGTGGATGGCTTGCTCCCAGTTAAATATTTCATATCCTTCGGGGAGTCCTTTGTCTATGTTCCAAAGGCCACTGATTACAAACCAAAGGTCATGAGCATCATCGGCATCAAACACCCGCTCAGAGGGGAAGTGATAGACGGGATTTTCAACAGCTCTAATTTTAACATAATAACCCCCGCCGGGATACCGGTAGGGATTACAGTAGATAATCAAACGATTTGGGAACACAGCTTCCTTGATTTCTGGTCAGATTATTTTGGGCTTTTCTATGCATTCCCGCAGGCCCATCCATTCCCCAACAGTCCGATGGCATTTGACATATCCAATGCCCTTGCTGCTATTAACTCCTATGTTTCCCAGAGCAATACAACACCTCATTACATTGACTTCTATCTCAATGTAAGCGACAAGCTACCTGACAACATCACCGGAACATTATACAACTTTACACTGATGATATCCACCCCCAATGGCCCCTATTACATAACCAGCAACGCCACTAATGTTACCATTCCTGATGGAGGATGGATCATAAAAGATATCAAGGTGCCCCTTGCCCAGTATGGGCCAGAAACACCTGCTAACAGGAGCTCTGTGAACTACGGGAACTTCTCTGTTGATATAGTGACGTTGGCAGTTCCAAAATCCGCAACATTAATACTGGGGAACAAAACCTACAATCTAACCGCTGAGAATGGAGGTTATTATTTCTATGGCAAGGCTCTTGCTCAGAAGCTCAAGCTCCTTTCAGGAACCTATAACTACACAGTCGTTCTGAACTTTGACAATAACAAGACTCTGACACTCCCCACCCGCATGATAACAATAAAAGGACCGACAGTCACTATCCTCTCACCCGAACCAACGATTTACAACACTACATCTCTGGACATCAAAGTCAGAATTACTGGAGATGGACTCAATATCACAAATATAACAACACTTCTTAATGGAAAAGAATACGAACTTATCTACAACTCAACAAGCGGTCTCTATGAAAAGACACTGAACCTCACCAACGGTGAATACACGTTCACTGTCAAAGCTACTGACGAATACGGAAACTCTGGTGCTGCCACAGTTCAGTTTGTTGTCCACAGCGGTGCAGAAATTAAAGAGGTCTCCAACACCACCGTGGGGATTATTGGGGGTAAGGCGAGCAACCTTACAGTCCAAAACAACACCTTAAAAGCCACGGTTCAGACATCAGAGGGTAATATATCCATTGAGGTTCCGCTTGTTAACAACGTGCCAAGCATTTTCATAAACAACACAGCTCTCGAAGAAATTTCAAAGGATAAAGCTAATGCATCCCTCGTTGCTGGATGGAATGTGACGGTAAGCAATCTCGAAACTAAAACAGAAGTTGTAAAGAAAGAGGAAGGCAAGAAATTAGTAAGTGTAACAATAAAAGCCAATGTTACCATTGGGGAAAATGGAGTCGCAGTTCTTGCCTTTAAAGACATTAACATTAGCAAAATAAAAGTGATAAAAGACGGTCAGATTATATTCCTGACAACAAACCGCAGTGCTCAAATAGGCTATTATTACAAAGAAAACGGCATGGTATTTGTTGTGCTCAAGGAGGACCCCATAGTTGAAGTTGATGGACAAAAAGAAGTTCCAATAATACTCAGCCCAGCAGAATCCATCCTCATGCTGAACTTTGTCTATTACACATACTACACCATAATGGGCAACACATTCAGTAAGTTATACCAGAAAGCAGAAAAAGAGGGAGTGGATAAGCTAATCCTGGCAGAGGCCGCACATTTAAAGAAGCTTGCAGATGGAAGCTTTGAAGCGGCTATAAAACTCACAGGAGGCAACATTCTCGCGAATCTAGGCAATCCACTAATCCTCAAAGATCTCAGAAAAGCATATATGGACTTGAAAAAAGCAATAAAACTCCTCCAAGACGGTCTCAAAGCACATTCCAATGCAAACAGCAAAGGCTCTCCATGAGGCTGAAACATTTAGCTCTTTCCTATTATTTTTATTTCTAGCACCTTCAACCCAGCAGGTTGCTGAGGCAAGTTTTAATAACATCTGTAAAATAGATAACTCCATGAAGATTCATCTCATCTACAAACGCATTCCCAATCGCATTCTTGAACGGCATGACGAGGTTGTAGCAGACCTTGGCAGCGTTATAGTTGCCAAATCCGAATTCAAAGGCATGCTAACACCTTTGAAGGTGAACGGCGTTGAGGTCATCAAGAACGGCTACAACATGCTTTATTTTGCATTCATCGGAGAGAACTACGACGTTCTGAAAGTCTACGACGAAAAGAGAAACTTCAAGGGCCTCTACATCGATGTTCTGGCCTACACAAAGCGTGAAGGAAACACTCTGGAGATGCTCGACCTATTTCTCGACATCTTCGTCTTTCCGGATGGAGATGCCTTCCTCATTGACGAGGACGAGCTTGAGATGGCCTTAGACTACGGGCTGATAGACAGGGAAACCTTTGACTTCGCCTATTCTGTGGCGGATGAGATATTCGAAAAGCTTAAACGCGGTGAGTTCCCGCCAGCTATCGTGTGGGAGTATGAGTGGAGGGATTGAGATGGCGAAGTTTATCAAAGAGGCGAAGGACGGCGTCCTGCTCCTCATCCACGTCCAGCCGAAGGCGAAGAAGAACGCGATTGAAGGCGTCGATGAGTGGCGCGGAAGGCTGAAGGTCAAGGTAAAGGCCCCGCCCGTTGAGGGGAAGGCGAACAAAGAAGTTGTGAAGTTCTTCTCAAAGCTGCTCGGCGTAAAGGTCGCGATAGTCAGGGGAGAAAGTGCCAGAGAGAAGGATCTGCTTGTGAAGGGCCTGAGCGCGGAAGGTGTGAAGAAGAAGCTCGGCCTCTGAGCTCAGCGATACTTCAGGAAGAGCATGTAGAAAACCGCTCCCCCAGCCAGAACTGCCCCGAGAACAAAGCCGTAGAAGGATATTTTTCTCTTTTGCCGCACCGCCAGGGTGTAGCAGCTTGTCGCCTTCGAGTAGCTGTATTTGATGCTAGCCTTTCTCAGGAGCACTGTACCCCTGTGGGCGAGCAGGACGTCACCGGTTCCCGCGGAGACCCTCAGGTAGCCATTCGAGACACTGATGCTGTATATACCGAGCTTCCCGTATGAGCCATCACAGAACGTGCCCTTCACCAACTGCCCGGGCAGCAGCAGGGTCAAAACCATCAGCAGGAGACCCACGACCAGTATGTATTCCTCAACTTCCATAACCCCTCAAAAAAGAGATGGAAGCATAGTTTAAATGCCTTTCTTAGCCATGCGCCGGCTGGGAAGAGGAAAGAGGGAGTCAAAGCTTTAACCTTCCTTCAAGGGTTATCCTCGCTTCTCCACCCACCCATGGTCTCTCCCCTTCGAACTTCACATAGGCGATTCCTTCCCTTCTCAAAGCATGCCCCTGCTCGAAAGTATACCTCTCCTTCACCAGCTTTCCTGTCAGGCGAAGATACCCAGCCAGAATTCCGCTGGCGGTTCCAGTTACCGGATCTTCTGGGACTCCAA
>WAPO01000038.1 GCA_015520705.1 Thermococcus sp.
CATCCTTCAGGCCCTCAAAAAGCTGGGGATAAGAAGGGGCTTTGGCGATGGGAGGCTCAAAATAAACGGCATCAAGGTTCTGGCAGATGGCTCCCTCGGAGCGAGAACAGCCTGGCTCTCCAAGCCCTACAGCGACGCTCAAACTGAGGGATATCCAAACATAAGCGGAGAGACCCTTAAAGCCATCGTTAAAGAGGCCCATGAAGCCGGTCTTCAGATGGCGATCCACGGTATAGGGGATGCAACTATTGACATGATCCTCGATGCATACGGGCACCTCGAAAATGTGGAGAAGCTGAGGCACCGAATAGAGCATGCTTCCATCTTGAGGGAAGATCAGATTGAACGCATCTCAAAGCTCGGTGCTGTTTTAGCAGTCCAGCCTCACTTTGTTATAACCGACTGGTGGGTTTTAGAGCGCGTTGGAGAAAAGAGAGCAGGGTGGGTGTATCCATTTAAGAGTGCCCTGAAAAAGGGCATTGCGCTCGGCATGAGCACGGATTCTCCGGTCGAACCCATCAACCCCTGGGAGACGGTTTATGCCGCGGTAACACGTGGAAAGCACGAGGATGTTCCCTTATATGAGCACACTCCAGATGAGGCTCTGACATTGGAGGAAGCTCTGCATGCTTATACCCACGGTTCGGCCTATATTCTGGGAGAAGAGGATGAACTCGGCACGCTGGAAGAGGGGAAGTTTGCAGATTTCATAATCGTGGATAGAGACCCGTTGGAAGTGGAAGAAAAAGAGCTGAGGAGCATAAGGGTGCTCAATGTGTATGTTGGCGGCTCAAAGCACTATTAGCTCCCTCTCCGCCCTCGTCAACCTCTTTCCTTTTCCATCTATAACGGCCACATCATCTTCTATCCTCACTCCTCCAAGGCCGGGAACATAGATTCCGGGCTCTATCGTGAAGGTCATTCCCTCCTCAAGGACGACCTCTCCCTCCGGGCCGATGTAGGGCTCCTCATGGACGTCAAGGCCTAGGCCATGCCCCGTCCTGTGGGTGAAATATTTCTCGTAGCCTGCCCCCGCTATAGTATCCCTCGCCGCCCTATCCACTTCTTTGGCCTTAATGCCCTCTCTAACGGCCCTGTAAGCCCTCTCCTGAGCCTCCTTGACGACGTTGTATATCTCGACGAGCCTCTCATCAGGTTGGCCAACTGCTATCGTGCGCGTTATGTCCGAGCAGTAGCCCTTATACCTGGCTCCATAGTCGAGGATAACCAGGTCGCCCTTTCTGATCCTTCTATCGCCCGGTGCGTGGTGGGGATTGGCAGCATTCTCGCCGCTCGCCACGATTGGCTCGAAGGAAATCCCGTCGCTCAGCTCTCTTACAGCGAGCTCGATTTTCAGAGCAAGCTCCCTCTCGCGTATGCCGGAAATATTCCAGCCCAAAAGCTCCTCAAAAACCCTGTCTGCTACGGTGGCGGCATGCTTCATGAGCTTTATCTCCCTTCTGTCCTTTCTCATCCTGAGCTCCTTTACGAGGGAGCTTAAGGGGTGGAACTCGAAGCTCTCCAACCTGAGGATGTTTATCAGCCAGTCCGCTCTCATGGTGTCCTCGATGAGGAGCCTTCCGCCCGGCAGCTGAAGCTCGGCCAGAATCCACGCGAGCTTTTCATAGGGGTTCTCCCCATCGCGCCAGAACGTAACAGGGAAGCCTCTGATGACGTTTTCATAGAGGCTCGGGGCGAGGAAGTGGTATTCACCCCGGGCATTTACAACGAGCACGGTGAGCCGCTCCCCAACCTCGTGGAGATGCAGGTCTGTGAGATAGTAGAGATTCGTTCCGGGGCTTATCAGAGCACCGTCAAACCCCTGATCTTTCATGAGAGATATTAACTTCTCAAGCCTCATAGGAATCACCTGCCTATTATAGCCCAAAAGCTCATTAAACTTTTTGCTTCTACTCTTTTTGATAGTTGATATCACTCTTCATATTTTTACTTTGCTTTCTTTTGAATAGAACAAGCTGAAAAACTATATTTAATCTCTTATATTTTAATATGAAATTGAGAGTTTTAATC
>WAPO01000039.1 GCA_015520705.1 Thermococcus sp.
GGTATGGGGGGCGAGACCGATTACAAGATGCCCCACCAGATCCTCCATTTTCTCAACATTGTAGAACCTCGGAAGACCGTAAAACCTCTCAAGAAGGTCATCTATAAAGTTTGCAACCCTCAGGAGATACCTCCCGGCTTCCTTCGGCAGGATGATGTCCTGAACCTTAAGCTCAAGAATCTGGTCTTCACTCACGAGCGGCTTCCCCTCAAAGTCATGAGTGTAGCCGAGCTCCTTCAGCTTCTCGACGCTTATTCCAATCTCCCTCGGGCGGAAGTGGGTTATCGGCGCGTCGGTGGCATCGAAACGGATCGTGCCGTCTTTGAATACATAGACATCGTTTTTAGCCCTTAGAATTCCCTTCTCCAGCGGTTCTGGTATCTTGAAGCCGGAGGTCATTCCCATAACACCCTTAAGCCGGTCCAGTGTGTTGACCCTGACGTTGCCCATTGCCCTGCTCAAAAGCTCTGAAGGGTTGATTTTCCTCCTGACGTATGGTTTCATCTCTATTCCACACTTCGGGCAGAACCTGTCTTCAGTGGACTGAAAGCCGCACTTGGGGCACGTGTAGAGAAGCTCCGCTTCGGCACCGCAGATCGGACATTTCGGGAAGATATCAACGTGACCGCACTCAGTGCATTTAAACTGAGCCACCTCCACGAAGGATGTTTTGCCCTCATCGGCGGCCTTTTTTATGTCCCTGGAAGTGCCGCCTGCGAGGCCTATAGGAAACAGAACATGAACCGGCGGCTTCATCTTCCTCTCCTTGGCCTTCTCCGGCCTCCCCATCCTAGCGCCAATCCAGCTTATGCCCTTATCGCGGAACTTCACCTCGCTCAGCTCGTTTATCAGGTCTATCGGGGTGTGGAAATCCTTCACCTCTATTCTCTTCTCAAGGTTCATCAAGGGTGTCAGCAGGGCGGCGCTCCAGGGATAGCCCACCACGACGCTCCCATCCTCAACCCTGTGGGGGAGGCCGAGGAGCTCAAGATAGCGCTTCCCGTTTCCCAGAACGTCTAGAGGTATGGCAACGCTTCTGGCATATTTTATCCCCCTGTATTCGCTCCACTCGATGCTTGCATTTATGAGAACGTTCTGGAGAGCCACCAGTTCCTCGGGCTTCAGTGTATTCCAGAAGAGGGTGTAGTAGGGATGGAATGGAATGTCCAGAATCTTTGAGATATGAATGGCCACCTCCACAGGAGGTCTCACCCTGAGAGGATCTCTGAGGAGGTTTTTCAGAAATTCAGCATTCATATCAAGGTAGTCCGCGGCCTCCTCAACGGCATCCGGCTCGTTCTCCTCAAAGGGCTTCAGCTCAATCTCATACGCATCCTCAACCGCCCTGACAAACTCCTGAATCCACCACTCCTCGGCATAGTTGGCAGGCAGGAGGGTCTGGTTGTTCTCGACGAAGTCGCCGAAGTTTATTATGGCATCCCCGACGTAGAGAATCTCCTCAAGCTCTCCCCTGATTCTCAATGCGGTCTTATAGTCATCAACACGCAGAACGGAGCCGTCTCTGAGCTTTACAATCGGCCCCTCAGCAGTCGTGGCGGGGGTTACTATGCACCCCTTCCCGGGCCTCTCGGTTTTCATCTGGGTCCCAACAGCCAAGAACTCGTCGAGAATCAGCATCGTCGCGGGATTCACAGACCATGTTGCAAATCCGCTCGTTCTTGAACGGCCGTAGCGCAGACGGAAGCCCCCGTTCGTTGATGGCTCTGCGAAAAGGGGCCTTCCTCCAATTATCTCCTTCATGTATTTTGAGTTGGGAGCGGCGTTCTCCCTGAGCTTCTCGTAGAGCTCATAGTAAAAGCCCTTCCGGACTTCAGCTCTGGCTTCCGAAACTTCACCCGCTTTTTCCTCAGCGGAAGGCTCGGCCTTCTCCTTGGATTCAACGAACTCCTTAATCCACTCCCATCCATCGATGCCCATCTTGTCTATATACTTCACCAGCTTTTTGGCTTTCTGGAGGACACCTTCAGCCAAAACTAGGATTGCACCGCCGCGGAGATGGTTTGTCTCCACCCCGGGAACGTTTCTGTGGCTCACCTCAACCTTATCCGTTTCTTCACCCGTTATCTCCACGGGGATGTTCCTCATTGCCATGCGCACTTCCTCTGCACTCGGGTGATACTGAAGCCTCGTAACTGCTCTGTGGTAAAGGTCAACCTCCTCGACCATTCTCTCTATGTGCTCGTCCGTGGGCTTGAATCTGTCCAGGTTGAGCTTTTTCCTGACATAGTCGCCGACGAGAACGCTCAAAGCCTGTGCAGTCCCGCCGGAACTCCTTATAGGGCCGGCATAGTAGAGGGCAAGATATTCAGAGCCATCGGCATTTTTCTTGATTTTAACGTCAGCTATACCCTCAAGGGGGGCTGAGACAATGCCCTCGGTTAGAATTGCCAGAGCCGTTCTCACAGCCTGCTCGGCCAGCTTCTCCTTGCTCTCAAATCTCCCGAACCTCCCATCTATAATCTCATCAACGACCTTGAGGGATGCAAGCTCCTTCCCGTATTCCTTTACCAGAACGCGGATTCTCTCAGCAACGCCCTTCGGCCCGACGAGGCTCTCGACACGGCCTGCCATGTCCGTCGCCTGGGGAACCTCAACTTCCCTCGCCGGGTCAAGGCCCAGAGCCCTCGCCTTCTCAGCCAGCTCATAGGCTCTATCAATCTCCCTCTGGAGCCTCTCGAAGTATGCCTTCATATCATCGCTGTATATTTCCATATTAAACCCCCTCGCACCATCTGCTGAAATCTATAACCGTCTTCAGGCGGGCAGTTTCAACGTCTATAATCGGAACCTTGCCCGGAGTTGGGACAATATTGACCATCTTCTGGAATTCAGTCTGGGCCTGCCATGTGGCGGAATTGACGAGGAAAACACCGTGGTAAACCTGATACTGAAGAACATGCACATGTCCGGTGTGGAAGAGGTCGGGGACGCCCTCAATAACCAGCAAATCCTCCGGATCGGGAGCAATCGGAACCTTTCCCCCGAATGTGGGGGCGAGATGCCTGAGTTTCAGAAGGTTGACCATCGCCTCAGCAGGCCTGTGGTGGCTCCTGTTCGGGATAAACGAAACGACATCCTCAATCCCCCTCCCGTGATAGACCAGAAATTCCCTCCCATGGAGATTTATGACCGCGGGATTGCTTATGATTACGGCATTTTTAAGCTTGAACAGGGGATGTGCATACTCCCTATAGAATCCCGGCTGGGGCAGGGCCATCCTAGCGGCATCGTGGTTTCCCGGTCCGATGAACATTGTCATGTGCTCCGGAACATTCGCAAGCAGGTTTGCAAGGGCTTCATACTGGTCGAAAACATCGGGAATGACCAGCTCGCTGTACTGTCCCGGGTAAATGCCGACGCCATCAACAACATCACCATCGATTATTATGTACTTTATCCTGCTCACAATCTCTTCTTCTTCCCTGCTGTTTACTTCTCCGTTCAGCCACTCCAGAAACTTGATGAATGCCTTTTCACAGAATTTATCGCTCCCCACGTGTATATCGCTCAGAAGGACTGCGTAGACTTTCTCATCAAGGGGTGGCCTGTTGCGCTTGTATAGAGGAACATCGGGCAGATATATGTTGTTGGCAAACAGAATCCCCTTCTTTGAATAGTATCCCTTAAACGCCACGACAGCATCGGGGACTATGTCAAAAACCTTCTTGTAGTCCTCCTTATCCCTTCCGATGAAAACCTTCAGAATTCCTGTTCCATCCTCCACCTCAAACATGTAGCCCTTCCTTGTTTCCCTCTTTGAGTTGATGAGCCCGATTATTGTAACCTCTCCCTCAGGGGCCACATAGTTGAGCTTGGCGATGTCAATAACCCCCGAGACTTCGGGATTTTCCCTGAGAATCCTTCTCATCTTCTTCATTCTGCTTTTGAAATAGCTGGCGTAGGCCTGAACTATTATCTCGCCCTCCTTACCATTAGCATTTTTTGCCTTTGGGGGTTTCAGCTTGATGTTCTTCACATCGAATTTGATTTCATAATCATCGGGAATCTCCTTGGCTCTAAATTCAAAGCCATCCTTTGGAGTGATAACGAGATCAGAGTAGGTTGAATAGCTCTTCACTTCTTTTTCAGGAATGATTTCCTCCTCCAGTGGAACAAGAACTCCATAATCACCATAGACTGCCCTCGGCACTTCTTCTTCCCCATTTCCACTGGAAGTCTCCACCTCATGAGTGCCATTAGAATACTCATTTTCCGGGCTTTCGACCGCCGGGAGGGGTTCTTCATGCTCAACATCAGAAGCATCTCCAGTGGAAACATAACTCTGCCCCGCCTCATTTTGGGCTTTTAAAACCTCTGTTTCAGTAGAAACAGGTGTTACAGCAGTGGTTTCAGAGGCAGTTCCAGTGGAAATGGAACCCTCCGCCGGCTGGCTTTTAACTGCAGTTCTCTCAATGCTCTCCAGGAGGGAGGACCCCGCAGCTGCGATGCCTTTGGATGCAAGGAATTCCTCTGCCAGAGCCTTATCAATCACGAATGTTCCCCGGGTTTTAGCGAATTTTATCAGTTCAGAGAGTGCAAAATCCTTTCTATACCTGTCCTGCAGGATGAAGTAGGCTGAGGAGGTTATTAGATATTTGTTCATCATGAGATCCCTAATCAGGTCCATTAAAGCAGCCTCCTCTGGGGGGACATGTTCACGGTGAGCAGGGACTGGAGCTGATTATCATGACGGTATATGTTCTTGACCTTATAAGGTGTTATGTTCAGGCGAATTTCCTTTGTCCTACCGTAGCGTCCCTTGCTCACAACCTTAGCATTTATTATTCCGAGCATGTCAAGCTCATTGATGAGGTCGCTCACCCTGCGCTGTGTCAGGGGCTCAAGGTCAATGTAATCGCACAGCCCTTTGTAGACGGAATAAACATCGCCCGTGTTGGCGGGCAGCTCGCCGTTTTCGTCCAGCAGCACAATTGAATACAGAAGCACCTTGGAATGCAGCGGGAGGGTTTTTATGACCTCCTCCATCGTATCCTGCTCAATCTTCTCCTGAGCCTTCCACACATGCCTCTCAGTAACCCTGGGCGCTCCCTCACGTTCGGCGATTTCACCGCTGACCCTGAGCAGATCAAGAGCCCTCCTCGCATCCCCATGCTCCCTCGCAGCAAGCGCCGCACAGAGGGGAACGACACCGCTGTCAAGGACGTCCTCATAGAAGGCATCCCTCGCCCTCTGGAGGAGTATATCCCTCAGCTGTGTTGCATCATAGGGTGGGAAAACCACCTCCTCCTCGCTCAGACTTGAGAGAACTCTGGGATCAAGGTAATCCTTAAACTTGAGGTCGTTTGAAATGCCGATTATGCTAACCTTGGCATTTACAAGCTCCGAGTTTATCCTCGTCAGGCTGTAGAGGATGTCATCCCCGCTCTTCTTGATGAGCTTGTCGATCTCATCGAGGACTATGATCACAAAGCGCTCTCTGGCATCTATGACCTCCTTCAGCTTCGCATAAACCTCATCCGTCGGCCACCCGACGAGGGGAACCTCCACGCCGCTTTCCCCTTTGAAGTAATTCACAATATTGGCCAGAACCCGATACTGGGTATCCACTATCTCGCAGTTGACATAGATGACATCAACAGGAACATCATATTTGTCGGATATCCTCTTCAGCTCCTCGGTCACGAATTTAATCGTGACGGTCTTACCTGTCCCGGTTTTGCCATACACGAAGACGTTAGAGGGAGTTTCTCCCCTGAGAACAGGAACCAGAATATGGGCAAGATTCTCAATCTGCTCCCGCCTGTGAGGCAGTTCTTTCGGCGTATAGCTGTGCCTCAGCACCTCTTTGTTCTTGAAGATCTTGCGTGCGTGAAGGTATTTCTCAAAGATTGAGCCAAGGTAGTTCTCTTCCATCCTTATCCCTCCACTGGAAACAAAGCTCTTCTGTGAGCATTTTGATGTATTATTATTCTAAATCCGTCCATTATTGCATGTTTAAATATAATACACAAAACATAAAATTCAAACCTACGGATTGATTTAACCTTATGGACACCATTTCCAGAGGAACCACACGATCCACAGGAAACCGCAATACATGGATAAGCTGAAGGATTTATATGCTTTGTTGAACATGGCGGTGTAAAAAATAAGGGCTGCACAGAGAAAAACATGCAAATTCAGAAATATCCAATATCCTGTTCATCCGCTTTCCGGGCCTTCACAGCTTCGAATATCCTGTCCAGAAGGGTTTTGGCATCTTCTCTGCTCATCCCAACCTTCCCGGTCAGAAATGCCATCAGCTCACCCTCTGTTGCCCCATTCTCGATTCTTTCTAGAACCATGTTGATGACGTGCTCAAATATGGATTGAGCAAAATCCTCCTCAAGCCCAAGTGCCTGCACAACCTCATTGATACCAATCAGCAGAACTGTTAGCGCATCGTTGAACTCCCCCTTTCCGAGAGTTTTCCTGTCAAGGTCCACGCGCAGCACGATTTCATCGTTCATGCCGCTCAGCGTGAATTTCAGAAGGTTAATTCCTTCGTTGAGGCGGAGCAACGTGTGGTATACCTTCAGCCTCTCGTCATTTGAGAGGGTTAGCGTTTCAAAGCCAAGCGGGACGAGCAGATAAACGAACCCCTCACCGAATACCAGGTTGAGAACGAAGGGCATTTTAGGATGCTCCGCCAGATAATGCCCTGCTCCGGTCCGGGTAACCGTCCACGGGAGATCAACAATATCCTTGGCATCATCCCTGCCCTCCTTCAGCCATCCAATAATCTGAGCTTCTAACTCTTCCACTGGAATCACCAGTAGCAATCTCACTGCCATTTCTTAAAACACTATCCTTCCAGAGGAAACGGCACATTCAATTGAGCATAAATGTTCATCAGGGGTTGACACAGTAAACGTCCATAAACGCACAGCCGGACATTTCCACTGAAAGATCAATGCACATTTGTGGATATCCAATAATGTTCAACAATGAACCAGAATATACAATTTTATTAAACACCTGTGTTTTATTTATTGATTTGAATTAAACAAAATGTCCCCCCAGGGAGTTTTATTTCCAGTGGAACCGGGTCTGTAGCTACACTGTAAAAAGTCTGCTCTCTTTATTGTGTAAACATCCCCACTTTTTCTTGGATTACTCCTATATATATGTTTCTATGAACTAATATATAAACTGAAATATTATAAAATAAATAATTGTACAAAAATTTCAATATTAATTTAAAAAACTCTGGAAGAATTTCCATTGGAAATATGTAATGCCATTTATAAAGCTTTTTTTCTAAATATCAACGCATGAAATCCGTCCTTTTTCCAAAACCTGTCTCCAGTGGAAATAAAACTCTGGGGGGGTCTTTAAAATGTTCATCGAAACGGACCTCTATTTCCACTGGAATATACAGCACATCCGTGCATCTGGACGGGCTTTAATGCACTGATCACCACCACATTTAAAACGTATGCACACGACACACCTAATATGATATCCGTACCTCTGGTTAGAAGGCTCATGAAGGTAAAGATCAGGATCAGGAGAAGCAGATTTCTGGGGATTGCCGTTGTCGTCGGATTTCTGGCGCTCGTGTTTTCCTTCCTGTTCATGTACTTCGAAGGTATCAGCTTCTTCAATGCCTTCTACTGGGCAGTTATAACCATGGCCACAATTGGCTATGGGGATGTAACTCCCCTGACAGAAGGAGGGAAAGTGGTTGCGATGATTGCTGCTGTTGCGGGCATCTCCACATTTACCGCCCTTGTATCGCTGCTCGCTGAGTCTTTTATATCTTCATCTATAAGGAGGATGATGGGAATGCATCGGGTTAATTTTAAAATGCACTATATTGTTATCGGAGAGGGGGGCAGCATCTCAAGTTGTGTCCATGAGCTTAAAAGTGCTATTGCATCTGGACAGGCTGGCAGAGGGCCGATAGTTGTCCTCCTCCCAAACGAAGAGGAAAAGAAGAAGCTGGAGCTTCCCGATGATGTTGAGGTTCTTATAGGCGATCCGACAAACAAAGAAACCCTCCACCGTGCTGGGGTCAGAGATGCTTCTCATGTTATCCTTGCACTGGAAGACGACTCCAAGTCTGTTTTTGTGACGCTTCTTGTCAAGAATATTTCGAAGGCAAAGGTTTTCGTGGAGGCCCTCAAGGAGGAGAGCGTTGAACTGCTTAAACAGGCAGGTGCTGATAGGGTGATAATCAGCAGAAGCCTCGCGGGCAGGCTGCTCGCAAGCGCAATATTCGAACCTGAGGCGGTGGATGTAATAGAAGACCTGACCGTATCCTCCAGGGGATACGACATCACCGTAATGGATGTGCCGGAAATCTGGGGAATTACATATCATGAGGCATTCAGGATGCTCTATCAGAAGGGTCTGTTTTTAATCGGCTACTCAAAGGACAGTTTAAGATTGATGCCAGAACTGGATGAGGTCATACCCGAAGGGGCCCGGGCAATAGTGATCAGGAGCTCCGTTTCCACTGGAGAATAGCCATGGCTCAACATGAAGCTTTTTCAGATGTTTTCAGCTGGATGCCCTGTCTCCCCCATTGGGAGAAAAGTATATAACCCTCCGGATTTTTACTCTAATCAGCAGTATGTCTGTGGGTGGGAGTATGGCGAAGAAAAAGAAGGTGGATGATGAAATAAAAGAGCTTGAGGAGTTTGAAGAGCTTGAGATTCAGGATAATCCTGCTGAAACAACGGTCAAAAAGAAAAAGAAGGAGAAAACTGTGGCCACGTTGGAAGACCTTCCGGGTGTCGGGCCGGCAACTGCTGAGAAGCTCCGGGAGGCGGGTTATGACAGCATAGAGGCTATAGCCGTTGCATCTCCGATGGAGCTCAAGGAGGTTGCGGGAATAAGCGAGGGTGCTGCTTTAAAGATCATTCAGGCTGCGAGAGAGGCGGCAAACATCGGAACCTTCATGAGGGCTGATGAGTATTACGAACGCAGGAAGACCGTGGGGAAAATCACAACTGGCAGCAAATCCCTCGATAAGCTGCTCGGTGGCGGCATAGAAACTCAGGCCATAACGGAGTTCTTCGGCGAATTCGGCTCCGGGAAGTCTCAGACAGCTCACACCCTGGCAGTTACGGCCCAGCTCCCTCCTGAGGAGGGCGGTCTGAACGGTTCTGTGGTCTGGATCGACACAGAGAACACATTCAGGCCGGAAAGGATAAGGCAGATAGCTGAAAACCGCGGCCTCGACCCCGATGAGGTTCTGAAGCATATATATGTCGCAAGGGCATACAACTCCAACCACCAGATGCTTCTGATCGAGAAAGCTGAGGAGATAATCAAGGAGAAAATGGAAAGCGAGAAGCCTGTAAAGCTTATTATCATAGACTCCCTCATGGCTCACTTCAGGGCAGAATACGTTGGCAGGGGCTCTCTGGCAGAGAGACAGCAGAAGCTGGCCAAGCACCTCGCCGACATTCATCGGGTTGCAAACCTCTACGATGTTGCGGTCTTCGTTACAAATCAGGTTCAGGCAAAGCCCGACGCTTTCTTCGGAGATCCCACGAGGCCAATAGGCGGCCACATCCTGGCGCATTCGGCGACCGTTAGAATCTATCTCAGGAAGGGGAAGGCAGGGAAGAGAGTTGCAAGGCTCATTGATGCCCCCCACCTTCCGGAGGGTGAGGCAATATTCAGAATAACCGAAAAGGGAATTGAAGATTAAACTTTTAACTCCTTTTCTCTTACTTTTCATGATGTCGAAGGTTGAGGCAAAGACAAATCCAGCTCCAGAAGAAGTTGTGGAGATAATTTCCAGAGGCCTTGCTAGTGAGGCTATTCTAACGCTCTTTGCCCGCTGCAGGGTTCATTATGACGGGAGAGCAAAAAGCGAGCTCGGCCCGGGGGACAGGGTCATTATAATCAAACCCGACGGCTCTTTTTTGATCCATCAAAAAAACAAGCGCGAGCCGGTCAACTGGCAGCCTCCGGGCAGTATGGTGAGCTTTTCCCTTGAGGATGGTGTCGTGAGGCTGAGGAGTGTGAGGAGAAAGCCCAAGGAAATCCTTGAAGTCGAGCTCATTGAGACGTATCTTGCTTCATACTTTCTGGCTGAGGATTATGAGGAGCTCGCCCTTACCGGAAGTGAGGCCGAGATGGCCGAGCTGATATTTGAAAATCCCCGGCTTATTGAGGATGGCTTCAAGCCGCTGTTCAGGGAGAAGCCGATAAGACACGGCATCGTGGATATCCTCGGCAGGGACAGGGACGGAAACCTCGTTGTCCTTGAGCTTAAGCGCAGGCGGGCTGATCTGCATGCCGTCAGCCAGCTGAAGAGATACGTGGATACCCTGAGCGAGGAGCACGGAAATGTCAGAGGCATTCTGGTCGCTCCCTCTCTAACATCAGGTGCCAGAAAGCTTCTCGAAGCCGAAGGGCTGGAGTTTAAAAAGGTTAAACCCCCAAAGAGGGAGGAGAAGAAAAGAGGGCGTCAGAAAACCCTGTTCGACTGATGGTTAGCCCATCCTCATTTCGTGGGGCAGCATTTCCCTTACCCTCGCCCTGATTATGCCGTTTCTCTCTATTTCGATTACCTTTCCAAGCCCGAGAAGCCTCAGCTGAATCCTGACGACGGTCTGCTCCCTTTCATCACTCTCCTCCCACAAAATCCTCTGATCCATCTCCTCGAACTTCAGGATTTCAGCTATAAGCCCCTCAGTTCCCCTAGCTACATCGTGGAACGTCTCGTATGTGAGAAAAACTCTCTTTTGCATTTTTATTTTTTCAAGAGCTTCTATGTTCCTCGCGCTTCGGAGCTCAACAGTTTTGTAGGGATTCCTCAGGAGGTCGTCGAGAACCCTGCGGGAGATTCCGGTGAGGACTATAACCTCCATGCTCTCACCTCACAGATAGATGCTCTCATACTGCTTTTCGGCCTTTCTCCTTGCCTGCTCCATCTGCTCATGCATTCTCCTGAGCTGCTCTTCTATCATCTGCGCCTCCTTGAGGAGGGGCTCTGTCGAGAGCTCCATGGGAACAAATTTTTTAAGGGCCTCGATGACGTTTGCCGCCGCCCTCGGGTCTGGTCTGTCACCAAACGTCTCCCCAAGGAGCACATACGCTTTCAGCTTTTCCCTGCTGGATTCCCAGAGCATCTTTCCGCTCATTCCCATTATCGAACCGTAGGTGAGCAGCTTTATCCCTGCCTGTTCAAGCTCTCTGTTTTCTTCATCGCTCGCTCCAACACCCCACACCTCCATCTGCTCCTTGAAGAACCCTATTCCCATGCCTCCAAGGGATACAACCTTCTGGGCGTTGTTTTTCTTGAGATAAGAAATGATTTCCTTGACAATGGCATTTACGAGGGTTGGGGTTGTGTATATGTCGGCAACCGCCAGAATCAGGTTGTCTTTTCCGTAGAAACGGAGGGGTGGATTTGGTTTTCCTTCAAGAATCAGGGCCATCGGGGGGAGAAAATCGCTCTCGACATAGCCTATCATGTCCATGTTCAGCTCTTTGATGATGAAATTTGCCGCTATATGCCCCACGAGGCCTATGCCGGGGTAACCCTCAATGAAGACTGGCTTTTCTATGTCTGGGAGGACAAGCTCCACCGGCTTTTGCATGCTATCACCTCATATGGAATTTAGGTGATGGGGCTATCAAATTTTCGGATCAGGCATGTGTGGCTTTCATTTCCACAGGAAAGGCAACCCTTAAATAATTCGGTGCAAATTTTCACAGGGTGATGTCCATGGTGAAGATAGGTATCATCGGCGGCTCGGGTGTCTACGGCGTATTTGAGCCAAAGAAGAGCGTTAAGGTGCATACTCCTTACGGGAGGCCATCAGCCCATGTTGAAATTGGGGAGATAGAGGGTGTGGAAGTTGCGTTTATTCCGAGGCACGGCAAGACGCATGACATTCCTCCGCATGAGGTTCCCTACAGGGCCAACATATGGGCTCTGAAGGAGCTCGGCGTTGAGAGGGTGATAGGAGTTACCGCAGTCGGCTCCCTGAGGGAAGAATACAGGCCGGGCGATATTGTTATAACCGACCAGTTCATTGACTTTACCAAAAAGCGGGACTACACGTTCTACAACGGCCCGAAGGTTGCCCACATTTCCATGGCCGACCCCTTCTGCCCCGAGATGAGGAGGATATTCTATGAGACTGCTAAGGAGCTCGGCTTCTCTGTTCATGAGAAGGGAACCTATGTGTGCATAGAGGGGCCGCGCTTTTCAACTCGCGCCGAGAGCTTCATGTTCAGGCAGTTCGCCCACATAATCGGCATGACCCTCGTTCCTGAGGTTGTTCTGGCGAGGGAGCTCGGCATGTGCTACGCAAACATAGCAACGGTTACGGACTATGATGTCTGGGCCGAGAAGCCGGTTGATGCTCAGGAGGTTGTCAGGGTTATGAAGGAGAACAACTACAAGGTTCAGGAGCTTCTGAGAAAGGCCGTCCCGAGGATTCCGGAGGAGCGGGGCTGCGGCTGTGCCGACGTTTTGAAGAGCATGTTTGTTTGATTTTGTTCTTCTTTCTCCTGTATTATTACTGGGGGCTGTAAAGCTTGACCTCATGCTGGAGTTCCGCAGGTTACTTGGCTTTATTGAAGAACGGCAACGTTAGGGCCTTGCTCTCCGCGTATTTTCTGAACACCTTCGCGGTGGCCTATCTCATCGGCTACTATCTGAACATAACGCTCGCCTCCATCGGCGGCCCAGCGCTCCTGGGGATCTTTGCGACTACCAACAATGTCTTTGCGGGCGTTTTGCCAGTGGTGGCCGGGGCGTTCAGCGATTTCCACGGCAGGAAACGTGTGATACTCATATGTGTGCTGTCTGAGGGGCTTGGACTGGTGGTGCTCGCTCTCATCGTAGGCTTCAAGAGCACCCTCACGGTTCTCCCGGCGGTGATGGTCAGCGTAGCGTTCATGGCGTCATCTCCGGCTATGGTATCTCTCATGGGCGAGTCCGTACCGCGGAAC
>WAPO01000040.1 GCA_015520705.1 Thermococcus sp.
CAACGAGCTCAGGAGGCGAGGGATTGAGAAGCCAGTTGCAACGATAGTCACCCAGACTCTGGTCGATAAGAATGACCCTGCATTCCAGCATCCGAGCAAGCCTGTCGGCCCGTTCTACGATGAGGAAACTGCCAAGAAACTCGCGAGGGAGAAGGGATGGACGGTTATAGAGGACTCAGGGAGGGGATGGAGGCGTGTTGTGCCCAGTCCAGACCCAAAAGGCCATGTCGAGGCTCCGGTTATAGTCAACCTCGTGGAGAAGGGCTTCATCGTTATAGCCAGCGGTGGTGGCGGTGTTCCAGTCATCGAGGAGGAAGGTCAGCTTAAGGGCGTTGAGGCCGTCATTGATAAGGATTTGGCCGGCGAGAGGCTCGCGGAGGAGGTCAGGGCTGATGTGTTTATGATTCTGACTGATGTGAATGGTGCTGCTGTGAATTATGGCAAGCCAAATGAGAAGTGGCTCGGAGAGGTGACTGCTGGGGAGCTTAAGCGTTATTATGAGGAGGGGCACTTCAAGAAGGGCAGCATGGGGCCGAAGGTTCTTGCCGCGATAAGATTTGTTGAGTGGGGCGGTGAGAGGGCTGTTATAGCGGCTCTGGACAGAGCTGTGGATGCTCTGGAAGGCAAAACAGGAACTCAGGTTTTCAGGGAATGAGAACCTGCGGGAAAACCAAAGTTATAAATATCTTCTCTCCAATTTTATTTGGTGATAGCAATGGACCCGCTGAGCGGTTTCTTCGGTTCACTAATCTGGTGGCTGTTCTTCCTCTACATCCTGCTATGGCCCCAGATGCAGTACAGAAGCCTGCAGGTAGCGAGGGCAAAGGTGCTCCAGAGGCTCTCAAGGAAGCGCGGTTCAACTGTGATAACTATGATTCACAGGCAGGAGAGCGTCGGCCTCTTTGGAATACCCTTCTATAAGTTCATCAGCATGGAGGACAGTGAGGAGGTTCTAAGGGCAATACGCTCCGCCCCAAAGGACAGGCCCATTGACCTTATAATTCACACGCCGGGTGGCCTGGTTCTGGCGGCAACCCAGATAGCCAAAGCCTTACACGACCATCCCGCGGAGACGAGGGTCATAGTTCCCCACTATGCAATGAGCGGCGGGACGCTTATAGCTCTGGCAGCTGACAAGATAATAATGGATCCCCACGCTGTTCTCGGCCCGGTTGACCCCCAGCTCGGCCAGTATCCGGGCCCGAGCATAGTCAGGGCGGTTGAGAAGAAGGGAGTTGAGAAGGTGGATGACCAGACGCTTATCTTGGCTGATGTTGCTGAGAAGGCGATTAAACAGGTCAGGAGCTTTATCTACGGTCTGCTCAAGGACAGGTATGGTGGTGAAAAAGCCGAGGAGCTGGCGCAGATTCTCACAGAGGGCAGATGGACACATGACTACCCGATTACATATGAGCATGCAAGGGAGCTGGGTCTTCACGTTGAAACAGGGGTTCCTGAGGAAGTTTATACACTTATGGAACTCTACAAACAGCCGATGAAGCAGAGGGGGACTGTCGAGTTTATACCCTATCCTGTAAAGCAGGAGAAGGGTTGAATGCCGCACATACCTCTTACTTTTTTCATTATTTGGCCAAAAAGTTTTTATTTAGTTTTAACTTTCAAATAGCTGAGGCTTTAATTTGATGGAAAGAGGGGGATATCTGTTCTAAAATGAGGGAAGGGGAAGAGACCATGCAAGTGAAAGTAGATCCAGAAGAAATTAAGAGGATAAAAGCAGAGATAGAGAGTCTTGAAAAGGAGAAAAAGGAGGTTCAGGCAAAACTGGATGAACTGCAGAAGGAGCTGAACATATGGATACAGAAGAGGGATGAGAAAAATAACGAAGTGAAGCAGCTCCGCCAGAAGGCCAGAGAGTTCAAAGCCAAACGCGATGAAATTAACAATCAGATTCAGGAGCTCAAAAAGAACAGGGAAGAAATTAACGCCAAGCTGGATCTTCTCTATCAGGAAATCCTTGAATACAGAACCAAGAGGGATGAATACAACCAGCTCCGCCGTCTGAAAATGCCGAGCGAGAAGATACAGGAGAGAATAGAGAAGCTTGAGTGGGAGCTCCAGACAAACCCGACAATAACCCCCGAGAGGGAAAAGCAGATAGTTGATCAAATCCAGGTTCTTGCAACCGAGCTTGAGATAATACAGCAGGCAGAGAGGTTCCATCAGAAGCTCCAGGAAGCGAGGAAGAAAGTCGAGAGCCTCAAGAAGGCAAGGAGGGCAATAAGCATGGAAATACAGAAGCTCGCCAATCAGAGCCAGCAGTTCCACGAGCAGATGATAAAGGCATTTAATCAGGCGGATGAAGTAAAGAAGGAAGCCGATGGATATCACGCCAAGGTCATTGAAATCAGGGATAAGATGAAGGAAGTCAGAAGAGAGCTCAGAGAAATCGAGAGAAAAATTATGGAGTTCGACGAAAAGCACAAGGAGCTGATAGCATACAAGATGGTTGCAAGGATGAGGGCAAGAAAAGACAGCAGCTTTGAAAAGGCCGTTGAGGCGCTGGAGAAATTCAAACGCGGCGAAAAGCTCACTCTGGATGAGCTCCTCCTGCTGCAGAGATACAATCTGGTGTAAATCCCATGGAAGTCCTCAGGCACGAAGGCCCCGGCAGGCTCGGGTTAGTCCGGTTAAAAGAAAAATCATTCAGAACTCCTGCTCTGGTCGGGTTAGATTTTACCCTATCCCCCTTTAACTCATACTTCTATCCCCGCGATTTTTCCGGTTATGATTTTATCCTCGCCCCTTCAATCCCCATAAGCTTCTACACCCCTCCTGAGGTCATTGAGAAGGCATTTGATAGACTTTATGGGGTTGATTACTCAAACTTCAACGCCGTTTATGTGCCGATGCTGAGGCACGCTGAATATCTGGAGGAGTTCGCTGAAAACGTTCTGGCCGCCAACAGCTTCGATGCGGTCTATCTCGGAAATTCCAAAGTTGCCGTCAGGGATTACAGGCGGTTCATCCAGAACCTCCGCCTGATAAGGGAGCTGGATCCAAACATAATGATAATAACCGACCTTGAGCCCTTCTTCTATCCCCTCGCGGTTTACCTCGGTGTGGATGCATTTGACACCCGCTCGCTTAAGCTTTATGATATTCACAAAAAGGGCTTTACCCCTTACAGCCCCATTCTCTGGAATGAGGAAGCCAACTCCCTCGACTTCGCGAAGGAAACCCTACTCCTTGTCAGGAGGGCCCTTGAGGAGGGAAAGCTCCGCTATCTGGTGGAGAACTTCTTCCACACCCAGAGCCATGCGGGCATTCTGAGGATAGCGGATTTGGAGCACGGTGATTATCTTGAGAGATACACCCCTATCCAGAAGGAGACCGTCTACTTCATAAGCGATGCCTCGATTAGAAGGCCCGAAGTGAAGAGGTGGCACTCCCGCGTTGTTAAGCGCTTCTTTCCACCGAAAAACACTGGTCTGCTTCTTCTCCTTCCCTGTTCGGCGAAAAAGCCCTACTCCTTCTCACGCTCGCACATTCTTTACAGGAAAGCCGTCAAGGAGGCTCTTGGTTCCGGAGTTTCAAGGGTTCACGAGCTCATCCTCACGTCGCCTTTTGGCGTGGTTCCAAGGGAGTGGGAGTGGCTGGCTAAATACGACATAGTCGTTACAGGCCACTGGAGTGAGGAGGAGATAAAGCCCGCGGCAGAGCTACTCGCCAGAACTCTGGAGAAATATCCTGAGGACATTCCGATAGTTGCCCATCTCGATGAGGCATATGTTGAGATAGCGAAGCTCGCCTCTGAGATGACGGGAAGGGAGATAGCCTTCACAGAAGTGAAGAACGGAACCACGAGCAGAGAAAGCCTTGCCTCGCTCACAGATATCCTGAAGGAGTTTGAGCTTGAGGGGACGAAGGAGGACAGAACCTACCGCTACTTGGAGAAGATCAGAAAGGTCTTTGACTTCTACTTTGGAGCCGGCGCCGGGGAGGCAGTTCTTCCTGAGGATGGAAAGGTTAAAGGCAGCAAAATGCTCCGCATCTTCGCTGGCAACCAGCAGACCGGAACCTTCAGGGACGGTGTGATAAGCGTAACGCCCTTCGGGATGCAGCGCATCTACGATGCCCTCGGATCATACTGGGTTAAAATCGACTTTGACCTTCGCGGTGACGTCTTCGCCGTCGGTGTTGATGGGGCCGATCCAGCAATAAGGCCCGGCGATATAGTTGGCATAGTGCGCGGTGATAGAATTGTCGGGGTTGGAAAGGCTGTTCTGAGCGGCGAAGAAATGGTTAAGGCCAGGAAGGGCATCGCCGTCAAGGTGAGAAAGAGGGCATGACTTAACTCAAGCAGAAACCTTTTTATGTTCTCGGTCAGTAAATTATGCGGTGGTTGGATGAGGAAGCTTCTCCCGGCACTCATGATGTTTCTCCTCACGGCGGCTCTGGTTTCTGCTGATGGATTTGGGTATGAGTATTCATCCATAACCGGCACCGGGGATGATGTCTTTATATTCATAGAATGGACTCCGACGATGATAGATCCCCTGTGCGCCCCCAGACCGTGCTGCTACAACGAGGTTCCGGCGGACTGCTGCCACTACGTCATCTTTTATGCAAACGCCAGCGGGGTTTATTACGTGGGCTACACCTATGATCCGGTTGCCTTTTCCCATGAAAACGGCACATACCTGCTCTCTGGTGGCAGCATCTACAGGGCATACAGAGGGTGCTTCCAGAAGCTTGGAGATGTCTCTGAAAAGGCCAAGCTTGCCTTTCCATACATAGCCGCTCAGTTCCCCGGCAGGCTGGAGGTCTATCACCTGAACTGCACAATGGATAGGATAGGCTCTGTGAAGCTATCGCCTGAATGCACGTTTCAGCTAAGCTCACGGAATCTAATTGTAGGCTGTCCCAATGGAACGGAGCAGTTCAATCTGACTCCTTCAGGAATCTTCCGGGTTTCCTCAGTGGACAGATGGGAGCTTATGGAGAGCAGGCACCCCTCAATGGCTGAGGGAAAGCTGGAAAACGGGACGCTGCTGTTCTCAAACGGCAGCAGGACTTACAGGATTCCCTCTGAGAAGTTCCTGCCCTATCTCTACGATGAGAGGGAGCTGAAACTGCTCACAGGCGTCTTCATGGAGGACTACCTGCTTATTCTGCCGCCCGTAATGGGTTATGCATACTGCGTTGATAACGGAACCTTTGGGAGCAGTCTGGGCTTTTCCTCGATTATCTCCCGCTCGGGCTTCGTTATATACGACATAAAACCTGAGGAGTTCAAGCCTGTCTATGCCTTCATATACAACGGCACGCTTAAACCCGCGCCCCTTTTCCTTCCTGAGGGGAGCTATTTCAGGCCGCTGGCCGAGAATGTTACAATCAGGGAGAAGTGCTCCTGCGGGGCAGATACGGAAACGCTGTCAGAGGAAGTGAACTTAACGACAGCCTCCAGTGAGGGGAAGGAGAGGGGAATATGCGGCCCGGGCTTGCTGATTCTTATGGGCCTCTTTGCTTTGCTCATTGGAAAACGCTAAAAGCCGTGGTGTTTGAATTCTTCACATGCCTAAACATTTTAAAAGAGGTGTCAAGAGGGAGCACCACTTCCTGAAGGGGCTTGAAAAGCCTCTCGAAGAGATAGCCGCCATTCCGGGGGTTAAGAAGGTTATCCCCGGGAGGATTTATGCCAGCGACTCAAGGGGCTTTGAGATAAAGGTTTCGAGGGAAACAAGAACAGGACTCAAGCTCATAGCGAAGAGCGACGGTAGCGTTCAGGAGGTCTTTCTGGTTGTGGATAAAGCGGACAGGGAAAGAGTCCGGAAGGAGATAGAGAGGCTCACCGGGGAATGGAGGAAGGATTAAATCCTGATTTGAGCGGAAGAATACTTTAAAGGGCAAACGTGAAATAACTCGGATATGTAGAAACGTTTTTAAGCTTAACAATTCAAAAATGCATGGTGGTGCAGGTGACATTGATAAAGCGGGTTCTCAAGGGGATTGTGAGAATCAACGCGGGCTTTGCCGTGGTCAGGATTCGCTCCCTCGGCATAGTCTGGCCGAAAAAGACTGATGTGGATCTGACTGAGCGGATGGGAAAGAAATTCAGGCGGGATTGACCTCATCTGGAAGACTCTTTCCTTTATACCTACCTGAGAGTCTCTCACTCTACCCATTGGAATTGCTGTTTTGAAAGCTTCGGGGGAAAAGATGTTAGATTTCTCCCTTCCCTTCGAAGAACTCCACCAGCTCATCGTCGCTTACATCATCCTCAGTTTCGGTGTAGCCCAGCTTCTTCTTCTGAAGCTCTATTAAACCGGGCGTGAACAGGAGCTTTCCGTCGAGCTTTGGAACCGCGTAGTGGAGCGTTATCTCGCTGAACTCGTCCAGTTTAATCGTCGGGTTCTCCTCGTAGTCTATCTCCTCAAATCTCTTTCCGTCTGCTATAAGCTTTGCAACTATCGAAGCGCCGTCTATTGAATACTGGGGCCTTCCGATGTGGCGAACCTTCACGCCTTCCATCCTTGACGTTATGAACTCCCTCGTCCTGCCCCTCGGCACTGCATCGCCGAGAATTCCACCGACAACTATCATCGTGTCATCATCTATATCTTCGGGCTTGAGCTCCTCTCCTGCCTGAAGGTCAAGGACTATCATCTTTGAGCGGTCGAAGGGAAAGCGCGTTACGCTCTCCGTGATGACACTGCCGAGCTTTGCCAGTTTTTCCCTCTCCTCCGGCTTCACATTGGTGAATATCAGCCTATCCTTCCACCACTCTCTCACGTGGCTGTACTCAAGCCAGAGCCATTCGCTTATATCCTCAAGATGCTCGATTATGAGATACGCCATTTATCCCACCGGCTCAAGTTGGCTCAAGAGTTTTTAAAGCATAATGCCTATATACCTTCCATGGGTTACAGGGAAAGATATGCCAGAATAGCTGGGGCTTATGATCTCTTAGAGATTCCGCTGGACAGATACTTCCAGCCCCTGAGAAGGAGAGCTTTGAGCTTTGCTGAGGGCAAGGTTCTTGAAATTGGCATTGGCACTGGAAAGACACTTGAGTTTTATCCAGAAGGTGTTGAGCTTTATGCCATCGATGGGACAGATAGAATTCTTAGAATTGCAGGGAGGAGGGCTGAAAGACTTGGCATTGATGCAAAACTCTACCAAATGGAGGCTGAAAATTTGAGGTTTCCTTCGGAGAGCTTTGATACTGTGGTTTCTTCGTTTGTCTTCTGCACAATCCCAAATCCGGTAAAGGCCATGGCTGAGATCAGACGTGTTCTCAAACCTGGTGGGAAGGCAATCTTTTTGGAGCATACAAAGAGCAATTCACGATTTTTAAACCGGTTTTTCTTGAAACCTGCAAAGCTCTTTCTCTGGCCCTTGATAGGGGACGATACGCTCAGAGAAACCCACGAGCTCGTCAGAGATTTCTTTGAAATTGAACTTGAGGAAAATTATTACAGAGGGCTGGTCAGGCTTATTATTGCCAGAAAGGTCACATGACACAGCATTCGTAGAGTATCTCCACATCCCTGACGCTTTTTGCCCATTCGATAATCTTTCTTGGCGGATTTGTGAGCCTGTCAACTCCTGCCAGAACAGCCCCTTTGTCGAACTCTAACCTCCACCTTCCAAGTGGCCTCATGCACCCTATGCTAAGCTCCCCATCGAACCTCTCCCGAGCATACCTCACAACTTCCAGACTTTCCTCCACGCCGGGGGGCTTGATATCCTGCATTTCCGTTCCTTTCGTCGGAATCAGAACATCGAGAACAATTACATCAACAGGATACCTGAGGAGGAGGTCTATTGCTCTGTATTCCCACCATATTTTCCCGAAGTCGAGGCCGATTGTTATGTGGGGGGCGATTTTAACGCCCGCTTTCTCTAAAATGTCGAGGATTCTGAGGTAGTCCTCAACCCTCTTATCTATCTTATAAACCCGCTGGATTACTTCGTCATCGCCAACAAAGTCAAGGGAAACTGCATCAACGTATTTTAGCCAGCTCAGGTCACTTTCATCTATGAACCCCACGTGGGCATTGAGCTTGAGATTTGTTTCCCTTTTTATTGCCTTTACTTCATCGGCAAACCTGTCCAGAGGAACCTTCAGGCGGCTGTCAAGGCCTCCACTCAGGAGGCAGCCGGTATAACCTTCCCTCTCCATCTCCCTGCATCTCTCCAGCAGGGAAGAGCGTGTTATCTTAAGCATGCCCTCAAGGTAGTGCCTTCCGCAGTGGGCGCAGTTGAGGGAGCAGTAGTTCCCTGTGAGTGAGATTGATGGGAATTTAATTCCCGGGATGTAGATTTTGAGCTTTCTCTCTGGGTTCACCTAAACTCCCCTCAGAAATGTAGCACCACCGGCTTAAAACACTTGCTGGACAAAATTAGGAAAAGAAAAATGCCTCAGAGGAACGGGTTGTGGAACTTCCTCCCCGGGTAGCGTGCTATTCCTTCAAGCTCCTCCTCTATGCGGATGAGCTGGTTGTATTTGGCGTTTCTGTCCATCCTTGCCGGAGCGCCTGTCTTTATCTGGCCCGCGTTGATGGCAACCGCGAGATCTGCTATGAATGGATCGTCAGTTTCTCCGGAGCGGTGTGAGACCACGACACCCCAGCCAGCTCTGTAGGCAGTGTAGGCAGCATCTATGGCCTCGCTGAGGCTTCCAATCTGGTTGACCTTCAGCAGGAGCGCGTTTGCCGCTTTAAGCTCGATTGCCTTTCTTATCCTCTTCGGGTTTGTGACGAATATATCGTCGCCGACGATTTGTATCTTGTCCCCAAGCTCCTTCGTTATGAGGGCAAAACCTTCCCAGTCCTCCTCGTGGAACGGGTCTTCAAGGGAGACTATTGGATACTTTGAGATAAGCTCCCTGTAGAGCTCAAGGAGCTCGCCGCTGGTGTATTCCTTTCCGTTGACGACGTATTTGCCGATGTCCGGGTGGAAGAACTCGCTTGATGCCGGATCCATGGCAAAGGCTATCTCGTTGCCCGGCTTGTAGCCGGCCTCCTCAATGGCCTCGATGAGGAGCTCAAGGGGCTCATGGGGCTCCTTCAGCGGCGGTGCAAAGCCGCCCTCGTCGCCGACATTGACGGCGTCCTTTCCGTATTTGTTTGCTATAACGCTCTTGAGGATGTGATAGGTTTCGGAAACCCATCTGATGCCCTCCCTGAAGGAGTCGGCTCCCACGGGCATGATCATGAACTCCTGAAAGTCGAGCTCGTTGCCTGCATGAACGCCGCCGTTTATGACGTTGCTCATGGGGACTGGCATGATGTAGGCGTTGGTTCCGCCTATATACTGGTAGAGAGGCAGTCCAAGGCTGTTGGCTGCTGCCTTTGCAACCGCGAGGGAAACGCCGAGTATGGCGTTCGCACCGAGGTTGCTCTTGTTCTCCGTCCCATCGAGCTCAAGCATGAGCATGTCAATGTCCCTCTGCAGGGTGACGTCCATTCCTATTATCTCGGGTGCTATGATTTTGTTGACGTTTTCAACGGCTCTTCTGACTCCTTTGCCGAGATAGCGCTTTCCTCCATCCCTGAGCTCTAGAGCTTCGTGAGTTCCTGTGCTTGCTCCGCTCGGAACAGCGGCCCTGCCCATGGCCACTGGGGTGTATACCTCGACCTCGATCGTGGGGTTTCCTCTGGAATCGAGAATTTCCCTTGCCAGCACCGCGGTAATTTCAAATGGATCTTCCATATTATTCACCTCGAGTGGTGTTGGTTTTCATCTCTTAAAGCTTTTCACCAATTTGCTTCGAATCTGTTTGAAGTCGATGAGATACTCCGGAGGTGGCACCGGAAATAAAACACTGAAAATTCCCTATGTTATACTCTCGGGCTTTGGATCAGCTACTATATCCTCAAATTTTTCTGGAAGATGCACATTTTTGAGGGAAAAGGTCTAAATATTCCTCATGCATATTAGGCTTCTGGTGGTGGAAATGAAAGAGGATATTTCCAGATATATAGATCACACGAACCTGAGGGCATATGCGACTGAGGATGACATCATCAGGCTCTGTGATGAGGCGAAAGAATACGGATTTTATGCGGTGTGCGTTAATCCCTACAGGGTCAGGCTCGCGAAGGAGAGGCTTAAGGGCACGGATGTTAAGGTTGCCAGCGTCATAGGCTTTCCCCTCGGTGCAACCCCTACGGAGGTCAAGGTTTTTGAGACAAAAAAGGCTCTTGAGGATGGAGCGGATGAACTCGACATGGTAATCAATATCGGCGCCCTCAAGGATGGGGACTACGAGTACGTCAGGAAGGACATAGAGGAGGTCGTTAAAGTCGCCCGGGAAAAGGGTGCCATCGTCAAAGTCATCATAGAGACCTGCTACCTCACGGATGAGGAGAAGGTTAAAGCATGTGAGCTTGCCAAGGAAGCGGGAGCGCACTTTGTGAAGACCTCTACTGGCTTCGGAACAGGGGGCGCGACTGTCGAGGATGTCAGGCTTATGAGAAAGGTCGTTGGGCCGGAGATGGGTGTCAAAGCTGCCGGTGGTATAAGAACCTACGAGCAGGCGGTTGCAATGATAGAAGCCGGTGCGACGAGGATAGGAACCTCAAGCGGTGTAAAAATTGTGGAAGGTGCGGGGGATGAGTGAAAACAATGTGATAAAGGAGGACATTATCGGTTTGATTGAAGCTGCAATACATGAGCTAACAAAGGAGGGTCTTAATCCTGATATAATGCTTGCCGGCCCAAATTTCCTGGCATATGCAAAGAACTTTTTGGCGGAATGTAGGCTCTCTGTATATGAGGTAAATGAGCTTGAATACGATGCTGTCATAGCCGATTCCCAGTATCTTGGTCAGATGAGAAAGGCATCGAGGAGGGTCTCAATAGAGCCCTTCTTAAAAGAAAAGGTGATGTGGGAGGAATTTCAGAGCATAGACCTTTAGAGAAGGTCTTCGACTTCAGGATATACCCTTTTTATCATGTATGCAAGGCCGCCTCCTATGATAACACCTGTCACCGCTTGGGTGATGTTGACTGGAATCTCAACCTTTGCATTCGCCAGCCCCACGAGGTATATCTCAGCCACGAAGTAGCCAAGCACCATTATGCTACCGCCGACTATCGTGGCCAGCATTATCACGGAAAAATCGTTCCTCCCCTTTGATGCGATGTATCCTGTCAGCAGACCTTCGAGACCCTTGACCACGAGCGTTATCGGTGCCCATCCTGCATAGCCGCCCACGATATCGCCGAGGGCTGAACCAACCCCTCCTGCAAAGGCTCCGACAGCCGGACCGAAGAGAACAGCCGCAAACATGACCATAGTATCCCCAAAGTTGAGGTATCCCCCGGTCTGTGCAACATTGACCTTTATCAGGTTGGTTGCAACCGTGACCAGAGCTGCCATGATTCCAGATATTGCTACCGTGTTTGCCTGTTTGAATTTGTTCTTGTTTGCATACACATAGCCGAGATAGAGGAGAGTAATTCCGAGGAGTATCCATTTTGCATAGGGAACGAGAGCCTCGGTAGGATCACCCATGCTATCACCTCCATTTTCAAGTTTTAGCTTGAGCTTTTTGTTTAAAAAGTCTTTGCATACCTGATGAGCCTGTAGAATAAAGGAGAAAAGAATCACTGGAGAGCGGCCTTTAGGGCATCCTCGAATATCTCCATGGCGACATCTATCTCCTCTTTCTGGACGATGAGAGGCGGTATAAAGCGTATGCTGTTGTCGCCGCATCCGAGGAGTATGAGACCTCTCTTCACAGCCTCCCTGACGATGGCATTCCTGAGCTTTGGAGCCTTTTCCTTGGTGTCCTTGCTCTTGACTATCTCGACTGCCTGGGCCAGTCCAAGGCCGCGGGCATCGCCAATGACCTCGTATTTCTCCTCGAACTCCTCAAGGCGCTTGTGGAGATAGTTACCGACCTCCTGGACGTGCGGGAGGAGCTCCTTGACTATCTCGACGACCTCTATTCCAGCCGCTATTGCAACCGGGTTGCCGCCGAAGGTCGAAGCGTGCCTGCCCGGCTTGTCAAAGGCTATGTCCGCCCTGTGGACGACACCTGCTAATGGAATTCCGCCGCCTATGGCCTTACCGAACTGGATGGTGTCCGGTGCAATGTCAAAGTGCTCGATGGCCCAGAACTTGCCCGTCCTTCCGACGCCCATCTGAACCTCGTCGTCCGCCAGGAGGATTCCGTAGCTGTCGGCGAGCTTCTTGAGCTCCTTGAAGAAGTTCTTCGGCGGGACGACGTAGCCACCTTCACCCTGTATCGGTTCGAAGACTATGGCACCGACCTCCTCTGGAGGAACGTGCCTGAAGACGTACTCCTCTATGAACTCGATAACGCGGTTGATGAGCTCGTCCGGCTCAGCGTAGCCGTCGATGTGCCAGGGGTTCCTGTATGGGTTCGGGTAGGGAATGTGCTCAACGCCGGGCATCGTCGGGAAGAACCTGTCCTGCTGGACCCACTTGCTGGCGGTGAGGCTGAGAACCGCCTGGCTCCTTCCGTGGAATGCATGATAGAAGGCTATGAACCTCTTCCTGCCGGTTCCGTACTTGACGAGCTTCATCATGGCCTCGTTGGCCTCGGCACCGCTGTTCTGGTAAACCACTTTCTTCGGGAAGTCGCCCGGTGAGATCGCGGTGAGCTTCTGGGCTAGTGCTATGGCGTTCTCATAGAAGAAGTCGTTGAGTGCAAAATGAGTAAATTTCTTGGCCTGCCTTTTTATCGCTTCAACAACCCTTGGGTGGACATGGCCCACGTTGAGAACACCCACACCGCTTCCAAAGTCATAGAATGAGTTTCCATCAACATCATAGACAAATATTCCTTCTCCATGCTCAATGACTATCGGCAGGGTCTCAGGGTCCTGTGTCGTCGTTGCAAGAAGCTCAAAATTCTTCTTTATGACCTCTTTAGCCTTTGATCCTGGAAATTCTTTAACCTCCGGTCTCTTCACCATAACCATCACCGGAGGAACTACGCATGAAACTATATAACTCTATGTTCATCAATGCACATCTTTGACTGAAAAATTTTCGGGGAAATATAATGAAAAAGAAACTCGGACATAGCTTTGAGGGGAACTCAGGGGCAAACTTAATAAACTTTAAAAAGTTCTTTTTTTCGGTATCTAAATGGTTAGTTCAAATATTTAACCCTGAGAAGAATCAACGGAGAGTGGATTGGAAATGAAAAAGGGCTTCATCATTATGGTAATTTTTGTTATTCTGGGGATGATTCAGGAAAGTTTTTCCATAGGAGACATGTTCTTGCTTGCCTTGGTAGCTTATCTCTGCGGGCTGATAGATGGAAACTGCAAGAAAAGCACGGTGCGCGAGCCTTACATAATCGGTGATTCCAGAAAAATTGAGTATTTGACAAGGGAGGAGCTGAGGGAAAGGCTGAAAAAGAGATAAAGCTCACTCCACAACCTTCGAGTTCCACTCTTCAAGGAGCTCCTTGGCGGAGTTGGCAGCTATAGCTCCCTGGCCGACTGCTACCGCTATCTGCTTAAAGACGTTGGTGATGTCACC
>WAPO01000041.1 GCA_015520705.1 Thermococcus sp.
CTACTATCCTCGACAAGATTGACCTTCAGCATCCGGCTGCTAAGATGATGGTTGAGGTTGCTAAGACTCAGGATAAAGAAGCCGGTGATGGGACTACTACTGCAGTTGTTATTGCTGGAGAACTCCTCAGAAAAGCCGAAGAACTCCTCGACCAAAACATACACCCATCAATAATCGTTAAGGGATACACCATGGCGGCCGAGAAGGCCCAAGAAATACTCGACCAGATAGCCATAGAGGTTAGCCCGGATGATGAGGAGACTCTCATGAAGATAGCCATGACATCAATTACCGGCAAGAACGCCGAGAGCCACAAGGAGCTCTTCGCGAGGCTTGCAGTCGAAGCCGTCAAACAGGTGGCGGAGAAAAAAGATGGAAAATATTCCATTGATATCGATAATATTAAAATCGAAAAGAAGGCGGGGGAGAGCGCAGAAGAAAGCGAGCTCGTCCGCGGCGTCGTCATCGACAAGGAGCGTGTCCATCCGAGGATGCCGACAAGAGTCGAGAACGCCAAGATAGCTCTCATCAACGATGCCCTTGAAGTTAAGAAGACAGAGACTGATGCAAAGATAAACATCACCGCTCCAGACCAGCTCATGAGCTTCCTTGAGCAGGAGGAGAGAATGCTCAGAGAGATGGTTGAACAGATTGCAGCTACAGGGGCAAATGTTCTCTTCGTCCAGAAGGGCATCGACGACCTGGCGCAGCATTACCTTGCCAAGTATGGAATTCTTGCCGTCAGGCGCGTTAAGAAGAGCGACATGGAGAAGCTCGCCAAGGCCACCGGGGCTAAAGTCGTTACCAATGTCAAAGACCTGAGGGAAGATGACCTCGGATACGCTGAAGTTGTTGAGGAAAGGAAGGTCGCAGGAGAGAGCATGATATTTGTTGAGGGCTGCAGGAACCCGAAAGCTGTTACAATACTCGTCCGCGGCGGCACCGAGCACGTGGTCGACGAGGTCGAGAGAGCTTTAGAGGACGCAATCAAGGTCGTCAAGGATGTTATGGAAGACGGGGCAGTTCTCCCGGCCGGCGGTGCAGGTGAGATTGAGCTGGCGATAAAGCTGGATGAGTATGCTAAGGAGGTTGGTGGGAAGGAGGCTCTGGCAATAGAGAACTTTGCCGAGGCTTTAAAGATAATCCCGAAGACCCTCGCCGAGAATGCTGGTCTTGACACCGTCGAGATGCTTGTTAAGGTTATCAGCGAGCACAAGAACAAAGGAAAGGCGATAGGCATCGATGTCTTTGCCGGAGAACCGGCTGACATGGTTGAAACTGGCATAATCGAGCCGCTCCGCGTCAAGAAGCAGGCCATCAAGAGCGCCAGCGAGGCGGCAGTCATGATACTCAGAATAGATGATGTCATAGCGGCAAAGGTCAGCAAGCCCGAAGGCGGCCAGGGCGGAATGCCCGGCGGCATGGGTGGTATGGGTGGAATGGGCGGTATGGACATGGGTATGTGATGCCTTTTCCACTTTCTTTATTCTCTGAAACGTTCCTCTCATTTCAGTTGATCAAGAACAAACGGCATTTCTATGGCTGAGAGCCCAGACTTCAGGAGTTTCAGAGGAAGATGCTTCTCGTCATTGCTCCGTCCATCACAACCGTCGAGCCCAGCATATACTCAGCTTCTTCGCTCAGGAGAAATGCCACCAGAGATCCGAGCTCGCTCCATCTTCCCGTCCTGTGGAGCGGCGTCCTAGCCAAAACTTCCTTCTCCCAGACTTCTTCAAACGGCTCTCCCCGCACATCAGCCACGGCCTTCAGGTTCCTCCTCGCCCCGGGGGTGTCAAAGCTGCCTAGGAGAACTGAGTAGGCTCTTATCCCGTGCTTCCCGTATGTTCTCGAAATGCTCTTTGCGAGCTGAATAAGCCCGGCCCTCGTAACATCCGCCAGGGTTAGCGGGGGCATGGGTTCCTTTATCGAAACGGAATTGAGGTAGACCAGCGTTCCCTTTCTACCCTCTCCAAGCCACCTTTTTATGAGGAGGCTCGTCAGGTAGCCCGGCGCAATGGTGTGGAGTTTCGCCGCTTCAATCCAGTCATCGTAGCCGGCTTCAGGGAGGAGGCACGGCTCGCACGAGACATTTGGGGCGTTCCAGACGAGGGCGTCAATGCCTCCAAGCACTTCCCAGCTCTCCTTCACTAGATTTTTGATATCCCTCCTGTTGGAGATATTCCCCTTCACAGCGTGGGCTTCCCCATAGCTCGAAAGCTCATGAAGGGCTTTTCTGAGATTCTCCTCACTGCGGGAGCTGATGACCACGCGGGCATTCCTTATCAAAAGCTCCCTCGCCACGTTGAAGCCTATTCCCCCTGAGGATGCCGTTATAAGAATCCCCATTTTCCCAAGGTTTATCTTAACCGGCATGTTCCTTAGTATGATGGAGAGAATTAAAACCTACCGCTGGGCAAAGCTTTAAACCCCTTCCACCAACTTTCCCTCATGAAGGAACCAAAAGACATCGTGCTTAAGGAGAGCGAAGAGGTCGAAGGGATCCCGATAGAGGGGGCTTGGCTGGATGACGTTTCGAGCCTTGAGGAGGTTCTTGATTATTACCTTAGAATAGGCTTTCAGGCGACGCACCTTGGAAAGGCCGTCGAAATCTGGCGTAAGGTGGAGGAGAAGCGTGCTAAGGGCGAAGAGGTTCGTGTTTTCCTCGGTTACACCTCGAACATAGTCTCCTCCGGTTTAAGGGAGCTGATAGCGTGGCTCGTGAAGGAGGGAAAGGTCGACGTTATAGTGACCACAGCGGGAGGAATCGAGGAGGACTTCATTAAAGCTTTAAAGCCCTTCATCCTCGGCGACTGGAAGGTCAACGATGTGCTTATGCGTGAGAGGGGAATAAACAGGATAGGCAACATATTCGTGCCCAACGACCGCTACATTGAGTTCGAGAAGTACATGATACCCTTCTTCGAGAGGGTTCTTGAGATGGAAAAGGAGCACGGAAAGCCGCTCACCGCCAGCGAGTTCATCTACGAGATGGGCCGCTACATGGACGAGAAGCTCGGAGAGGAGAAGGAGCACTCTATAATCTACTGGGCCTACAAGAGGAACGTGCCGATATTCTGCCCGGCTGTAACCGACGGCTCCATCGGCGACATGCTCTACTTCTTCAAAGAGGAGCGCGGAGACAGGGAGCTGATCATAGACATCGCCAACGACATAGTGAAGCTCAACAACTTAGCAGTTACCGCTAAAGAGACCGCCTCGATAA
>WAPO01000042.1 GCA_015520705.1 Thermococcus sp.
CAGATACCTCGTGGTTGCCACAGACCCGGTTCTTGGCGTTCCGGAGGAAAGCTTCGGCTTTTTTACATACCACTTTGCTGCCAGCGACGTTGCAGTATTCGGGGCCAGGCCGAGGTGGCTCGTAGTCGACCTGCTCCTTCCCCCCGGAACAGAAAAGGGTTTCCTTGAGAAGACCATGGCTGCCCTGAAAACTGAATGCCGGAAGTACGGGAGCTCAGTAATAGGAGGCCACACAGGAGTTTATCCCTCTGTCTCGGAGCCAACCGCAGCCACGACCGCAATGGGACTCGTGGAAAAGGATGAGCTGAAGCTTCCGATCGCAGAGCCCGGGGACAGGATAATTGTTACAGGCAAGGTGGGCCTCGAGTTCGCGGTTTCAGCGGCCTACTTCAGGGGAGACGAACTTTCAGAGGTTCTTTCAAGGAAAGAGCTTGCAAGGCTTAAACGCTCCTTCCACTTTGAGACAGCTGTCCCTGATGCTCTGATTGCCAAGCCCTTCGTGAGGGGAATGCACGATGCAACAGAAGGCGGCCTGACTGCGCTCCATGAGATAGCCCACAACTCCGGTGTTGGGTTTAGGGTTTACGCCGATAAGCTCCACCTCGATCCCCTTGTGAGAAAGGTTCTCGACTTCTACGGCCTTGAGCCGTGGAGCGTCTCATCAACAGGGACGCTGATAGCGATAACCCCTCCGGAGAAGGCTGATGCATTAATTGCAGAATTAATTAAAAATGGAATTATTGCATTTGAGCTGGGCGAGTTTACCGAGGAGAAGGAGAGAATTTTGATTGAAAACGACGAGGAAAGGCCATTTCCGGAGTTTGAAAGTGACCCGTACGTGGAGCTTTACGGGGGCTAACTGAGAATGTCCTCAGTGTCCCAGATGAGGTAACCTTTGCTTCTCAATTCTTCCTTGTCCTCGATCTTCCTCGCGATAAGCCCGAGTTTAAAGATGCCATCGAATTTCACTAGCTTAGACTTCCTTTTAAGGGCATTCAAAACCCGCTCCGCATCCTTTCTGCTCAGATCCTTCCACTTGACCTCTATCAGGTGAGCAGTTCTCCCGTTTACCGCAACGATATCTATCTCCTCCCCCCTGTACCACCATCTTCCGATTTTTTCGAACTCGATCGGCTTTTTAAGGGCCAAAAATTCCCTTGCCAGCTCCTCAAACCTGAGGGAGAAAATCCTGTAGAGGTCATCGAGTTTAGCAGTTCCGAGTGAAATCTGAGCCAGCTGAGGGTAGGTTATTGTGAACCACGTGAGCAGGGATGGGTCGGCTATACGGTAGAGGGTCACCTTCCTGCTTCCAAGAATTGGAGCTTCCTTCTGAACCAGTCCGAGCCTCATGAGGGTCTCGACGTATGGATAGACGCTCCTTGCCGGAAGGCCTATGAAGTTAGCAATCTCCTCAAGCCGCCTCTTTCCGCTCGCCATCGCCCTGAGGATGGAGAAGTAGGTCTTAAGCTCCCTCAGCTCTTCGGTGAGAATGACATAGGGGTCGTCGTAGAAAAAGCCATAGTCGCTCAGGAACTCCTCCTTTACAAAGTCCTCGATGCTTTTGTAGCGTGAAGCGAGCCTCAGATAGGGAGGAATCCCTCCGACGAGCATGTAAGCCCTAAGCCCGTACTCCGGGTCTTTGAAGAACCTGAGGGCGTTGATGTAGTCCAGTGGCTTAAGGTGTATGCTCCTCGTCCTCCTGCCGTAGAGCGGCGAGGCATGGCTTAGAACATCGTCCCACATCATGCCGAGGAGAGAGCCGGAGACAACGAGCATTACGTCTTTTTCGCTCAGAATCCCGTCCCAGACCCTCTGGAGGTCGCTGAGTATCTTCCTGTCAGACTTTATCGCGTAAGTGAACTCGTCGAGGATTATCAGTGAATTGTCAGTTCCCTCGGCAAGATATATGAGAAGGTCAAGCCAGCTGTCCGTTTCGAGCTTGAGAATCAGCCCGTTGCTGAGGAAATCCGAGACGGCGCGCTTGAACTCGGCCATCTGGACGGTTTTAACCGCTTCGGGGAACGTGAAGAAGAGAGTTTTCTTCCCCTTCGAGAACTCCCTCAAGAGCCTCGTCTTTCCGACCCTCCTCCTGCCGTAGAGCACCACAAAGGACGGCCTGTTTTCCCACTCCCTCTCAAGTATCTCCATCTCTCGCTCGCGGTCTATGAACTTCAATCTAATCACCATTATATATAAGCACGATTATATATAAATATGTTTCGATTATTTGAAAAGTGGCACCAGCCCACGTCACATAATCTCCATGCAAAATTAGAAGCGCTTAACAATCTCATCAGTTACGTAGCCGATGAAGGCGACGAAGTAGGAGCAAGACCATAAGCGATCTTTAATTGTCTTGCTCCTCAATTCTGAAAACTCTTGAAGGGGTTTTCTGGTGGTTTTACTCTTCAAGTGGTTCACTATTGGGTTGGTGGTAAATTGGACTTCGCTTGTCCTCTTAATTCTCGAGGATTCGGCCTGCATTGTGAACCCTCTACTGTAAAGGCAAGAGCTCTGTTTCCGGGTTTCTGGGCTCTCCATTGTGGCCCACATTGTATTCAATTCCTTCCACTGAGTTTAACCATTTCGAAGGGACACCATTTAGGAGAGGTACATGAATTGGTGAGGTATAAGAAAAGCTCACTTCACCTTAAACCTCAGCAGAGCCGCTAATCCTCCCAACGCCTTCAGCTTCTCGCCGCCTTCGTGCTCCGAGCTCACGATAACGACGTTTCCTCTCGACGCCCTGACAAATTCCATCAGCTCCTCAATCTTCTCTCTGTGCTCCCCTTTGAGGAGCTCATCAAGGACGAGAAGCGTCTCGACGGCGCCGTAGTTGGCCGCCTCCTCAACATCCCTGAGGCCGTAGGCAACGGGCCTGTTTCTGGCTATCCTCTCTATCACCTTCTCCACAAGCTGGACTTCCCTCGCTACTCTGTTTTCATGATAGACCTTATCAACAGTTCCGCGCCTTATGACCTCATAGATGCCCGTTCTTCCCGTAACGCTCGTGTCCTCGATGACTACCTTCTTCGCCAGCTCAGGGTAGTTCTCCCTGAGGAATTTGTAGAAGTCTTCCTTCACGAAGCCCGGGCCCGCGACGATGGCTTTTTCTATTCTCTCCCTCCCGATTGTCTCCAGCAGTGTCTTCGCAAGATCATGGAAGAACTTCTTTTCTTCAGATTCCCTGTTCGTGCTGTACTGCTTGCCCCCGAGGTTATGCCGGATGTGGGCCACAATATCAACCCCGTACTCCCTCACGAGGGCAATATCTGCCTCGCCGTCATCCACAACGGCTATCATAATCCTCGCCCTTCTGGATGCTTCAACTGCCTCCTTCAGCCTTTCGAGATGATGCCTCTTCCAGCGCTCCTTCTGAATTGTGACCACGGTTCCCTCTTCAATCGCAAGGGTGTGGTATTTCCCGAGCGGCACATCATCCCTTGAGGCATAGACGATTGGGCCGGTAATCCTCAGTGCGTTTGCAAAGCGGTGGAAGCTCACCTTTTCAGCCCTGATGCCCAGAAACACCGGGACAGCCTGAACCTTCTCCGGCCTCAGGGAATCGCTTCTCTGACTCTGCTTCCTCAGGGTTCTGGCGTATATTATGTCACCCTCGTCTATGATGTGGTAGAGGTGCCAGAGATCGTCCAGTGTCTCTGCCTTGACCTTTATCTTGCCCTCCTTGGTGTCCTGATGGATTATCTGCATGCCTTCACCTCAGAGACCCTTGTAAACGTTCTCTCTATGACCGATGCGGATTATATAGACAGTTTTGGAATCTTCATCAACGCTGTATATAATCCTGTAATCTCCTACCCGAATTCTGTAGAGAGGATAACCTCTCAATTTTTTGTATTGCATTGACCAGGGATTTTCACGAAGCTTGATTAGAGACTCTTTTATCCTCGCTCTGTCTTCAGGGACAAGATTTCGAAGGAATTTTAAGCTTTTTCGGGATAATATCATTTCATAACTCATCGAGAATCTCCTCTAGCCTAATTCCATTCTTCTTGGTATCTTCTAGCTCCTTCAGAAGTTTGTGGAGTTCTTCATCGCTTACTTCAAAATAACCGACGAAATTATCAATTTTTGAATTTAATATTTTTAGTTCCTCCCTTATCTCCTTAAGTTCCTTGAGAATGAGACTTTCAACTCCTTCCATAGCATTCCCCCAGAGTTTATTTCTCTTATCTTCTCATAAAATTTTGGGTACACCCTACTCGAATAAAAAATGGAGCATAAAAACCTCTCAGATGAGCTCTCTCTCCGTCTTGGTGAGCCTTCTAGCCCCGCTCTTGGTTATGACAATCGTGTCCTCTATCCTGACGCCGCCGAACTTGGGGATGTATATGCCGGGCTCTATCGTTACCACCATCCCGGGCTTGAGGACTGTGTCATCCTGCTGGCTCACGCGCGGCCACTCATGTATCTCAAGGCCGACACCGTGGCCCGTCGAATGGATGAAGTTCTCACCGTAGCCGTATTCTTTTATAACATTCCTAACAATGGTATCAAGCTCCTTAGCCGTCATTCCGGGCCCAGCTTCCCTAACTCCCTTCTTCTGAGCCTCAAGAACTGCCTCATATATGTCCTTCTGCTTCTTGTTCGGACTGCCGACCACTATCGTCCTCGTCGTGTCTGAATTGTAGTGCCTGTAGAGAGCCCCTTCATCTATGACCACAAGCTCACCTCTTTCAATCCTTTTATCGCTTGCTACCCCGTGGGGCAAAGCGGAACGCCAGCCGCTCGCTATTATCGTGTCGAAGGCAGGTTTTTCAGCGCCGTTCATCTTCATGACGTACTCCATCCTCGCGGCTATCTCCCTCTCCCTCTTCCCCTCGCTTATATCTTCAAGTGCCGCCATCATGGCCATGTCTGCTATCCCGCATGCAGCTTCGATGAGCTCTATCTCCCCGGGAGTTTTGACTATTCTGAGCTCCTTTATGACATCATCAATCGCTTCAAACTTTTTTATACCTGCTTTTTCCTTGAGGCTGCTGACAAAACCGAAGCTTGTTTTTCCCTCCAGTGCCATCGAACTGTAATTTCTCAGCCTCTCAAAAAGCTCCGCGGAGGTCTTGAACTTCTCAACCGGAACCGAAGAGGTTCCCTTAGCTTCTTCATACTCAAGCTCAGGAACAATGAAAACTGCATCGTCCGGTGTGATCAGCAAATAACCCCCCAGAACAGGAGCACTTCCTGTAAAGTAGAACAGGTTTTCCTTTCTCGTGATTAAAGCAGCATCAAATTCCTTCTCTGAGATAAACTCCTGAATCCGTTTGATTCTCTGCATGAATTTCACCTCATGGTGTGGTTGGGAACAACAAATAAAATCCTTTCGGAGGATTAAGGTAATCTTTAAAAATCACCCCTCTAATCCAGCATTGGTGGGGTGCGATGAAGAGGAGGGGACTCAAAGCCCTCATCGTGAGCTATACGCGGAGCAAAGAAAGGCAGCACAGCAACCACATGATACTCAAACCTCTTGGTATTGAGAGCAGGGAGCAGGCAGCGCAGCTTATAGGGAGAAGAGTTGTCTGGAAGAGCCCGACAGGCAAAAAGCTCCTCGGGAAGATTACACGAACGCACGGGACGCAGGGTGAGGTAAAGGCGAGATTTGAAACTCCCCTTCCGGGTCAGGCGCTTAATGACTATGCTGAAATCCTCTGATTCAATTTTTTGGTGTGCTCAATGTTAGCTCTAAAGGAGATAAAGGAAGGAAGGGCAAGGATTCTGATTCCAGTTGCCAAAAGGATTTACGATGCCCCTGTCTTTTACAACCCCGTGATGGCGCTAAACAGGGATATAAGCGTCCTTGCGGTTAAAGCTCTGGAGGTTGATTCAGCCCTCGATGCTCTCTCCGCAACTGGAATAAGGGGAATACGCTATGCCCTTGAAACTTCAGTTAATGAGGTCTGGCTGAACGACATAAGCGAGGAAGCATTTAAGCTGATGCTTGAGAACGTCAGGCTGAATTTTAACATCAGCCCGGCCCTGAAAGAAAAAACAGCCCTTTTTGAAGGGGATAAAAGGATAGTCGCTACAAATCTGGATGCGAATCTCCTTATGGCTGAAAACTTCCGGCATTTTGATTTTGTTGACCTCGATCCCTTCGGTTCGCCGATGGAGTTCCTTGATTCAGCCCTCAGAGCTGTAAAGAGGCGCGGTGTTCTGGCCGTTACGGCCACGGACACAGGCGTTCTCTGTGGTGCATACAGAAATGCCTGCCGCAGGAAATACCTCGCCGAGCCGATGAGAGGGGAGCTCTGCCACGAGGCCGGGCTGAGGATTCTCATCGGAACTGTGGTGAGATACGCCGTCAAATACGACCTCGGCCTCGATGTCCTCCTCGCGTACTACCGCGACCACTACTTCAGGGCTTTTCTGAGGCTCAAAAGCGGCGCGAGAAAAGCGGATAAGAG
>WAPO01000043.1 GCA_015520705.1 Thermococcus sp.
CACTCGCTTACCTCGTCGGCGAAACCGGCCGCGTTGTGGCAGTTGATAGGGCAAGATGGCGCTTCTTTGAGGAGATAACCGATTCAGCGGGCTTAAGGCACAGGGTAATCCCTCTCAAGACCGATGCAAAAGAACTGTCTTTTCCATTCAAAGCCTTCGATTTGGCCGTTCTTGTTCATGGAATTAGAAGCCTGAAAAATGAGGAGACGATGGTTAGGGTTTTCTCGGAGATGCTCCGTGTGGCCAAGAGAGTCTTTATAGCCGAGAGCCTGCCCATAGCGAACAACGAGAGGCAAAGGGCACACCTTGAGCTCTACAACCTGAGGGAAGAGATTTTTGAGGCGCTCTTTGGCGAGAAGGACGACCTGCACTACCCGACGCCTGAGAAACTCCAAGAACTCGTCGAGAGGGCCGGAGGAAAGGTAATTGAAAGCGGAACCTTCGAGCCGGGTTTACCGCACTATTTAGCACACATCCCGCGGGAATACGTGGAGCGGATAAAAGATGGGAAAAAGCGCGCCGAACTTCTGGAGCGGTGGGACAGAGCTTATGAAATGTGGAAGAGAGGCGCAGAGCATCCACCGGTGGGCTGGGCGGTGGCAGAAAGCTAAAACTTGATCTTGAATGATTTATACCATGCTTTTGGACTGCCAATTGCTGGATAGACAGCATACCTCTCAACAGCATTTTTATTTCTCAAGAATTTATCTATGTGATACCTGAGTTTTTCATTATTACTCTCAAGAAATCTTAGAAGAACGTCATAATCCCCACCTATATACTCTGTCACTTCATATATTCTAGGATTGTTGATGGCCTCTGTGAGGAATTCATTTATCTCCTCTATTTTCGCATGCTGATTTAGCTTTACCATTACATCAGCATATGCCACATCCGCTGCCCTTAAGAGCAGAAGCCCGATAATCTGCAGATAACCCTTCTCTTGCATCCTTAACCTACGGCGTCGGACTGTTGTTATTGATACCCCAATCCTCTTTGCTATCTCGGTGTCACTGATTCTGCCGTTTTCTCGCAGCGCCTGATATATCTTAAGATCAATGTCGTCCAGTTTATTCTTGAAGATGCTCTTCAGCACTAAAACTTCTTCGTTTTCCATCATATGGACCCTCATGTGAATAATTTCGTCGTTATTATAAAATAAATCTTTCGCAATATCGATATTTTAAAATTAAGTTTGGCCCAAAATAATTAAAATATAAAAATTAAAGAAGATAACTCAGGAGAGCCAGTGCTTTGGTGTGAATTGATCTGGAGATGTGGAGGCTTTTATTTTCATCAAGATGTAATATGCAATTGATGTTATGATGAATGTCTGGATAGCTGGAAGGCCGAAGAAATGTTTGTACTGCATGTAATAACCGGATAGGATACCAATGGCTAACGCAAGGGTTGCCATGGCATTCCATCCCTCTATGTCCTCCCACTCTTCTTTCCTCAGGATGAAGAAGTCAGTCATCATAACGCCAGCTATTGGTGGAAAGACTATACCGAGGAGTAGGAGAAAGGCCATGTATTTATTCAGTATGCCAGCAAGCGCTAGAATCATCCCTATGGCCACTATACCTGCTGTAGCTGCTGCTCTGGCTTTTCCGGTTCTCAGATTAAGCATGTTTGAAAGTGCCAACCCAGGTGTATAAACATTGACTATTTGTGTTGTCCACTGGGCAACGAACATCATGAAATATGCCCAGAATGGATATCCCAATGCAACCATCACGGCAACGATATCCCATGTACCAACGCCTACTGCCATTATTGCACCCACTACCATAAGAATAAAGCCAACTATCATTGTGAGTGATGGCATTAAGATAGCATTTTTCCACCCAGGTTTCATTTGTCTGCTGTAGTCTGATATCATAACCCACTGAACAACATTAACGCCAATAACAGTGGAAATTGCTAGTGCTATTGTCATATGGGGAGTTGGATTCCAGTTTACGATACCGGAGATCCCGTGTTTTGTTATTGATAGATACACTCCAAGTCCGAAGATGAATAATCCTACTGGAACTGCAAGATAATCAGTCCATTTCATTGAGGTATACCCTAAGATTGCGGGAATACCGAATATTATTCCAAGGATTATTACAATTAATGCCCAAGCGCCCCAGCTGGTGGTATAATTTATACCCAGTGCTGCTGAGATTGCGTTTGCCATTATAGCAGTTTGTACTCCCCACCAACCGAGACCCATTATTATTACCAGCAATGCTATCAATGTCCTTGCCTGTATAGTTCCAAAGGATTGTCTGGCTATAACTGTTGAAGCCCTGCCCGTTTTTGCTCCAATGTATGCGTTAAGAGCATCACCCACCCAAGTTATGAGTAACGCCACTGCAACGATCATGGAGACTTTTGCTACACTGAAGCTTCCCACCAGACCTGCACCTACCATCACGACACTCAGTGTAAACTCCACCCCTGCATATACCACTGCTGGACTAATCCACGATTCCCTGCGCTCCATTGAAACTGCATCTATTGCCACGTCCTTTTCTTCGGAATGCTTTAAATTTTCAATAATTCCCAAACAAATCACCTCCCCATCTAAAATTTATCAAATACGCATTACAAAATCACCAATTCCCTTTTTGCCTCGGTAAGTCTAACTCCCTGCCCATCTTTCACAAGGACATCATCCTCAATTCTTACCCCAAATTTTCTTGGAAGATAAACTCCAGGCTCAATTGTAAAGACCATGCCCTCACGGAGGAGAGTAGAATTCCCTGGAGATATATACGGTTCTTCATGGACGTCTAAGCCCAGGCCATGTCCAGTCCTGTGGGCAAAATACTCCCCATAACCCGCTTTTGCTATATACTCCCTAGCTGCTCTGTCAACCTCCATAGCAGCCATGCCCTCTCTTACAGTTTGAAAAGCATTCTCCTGAGCTTCTTTAACGACATCATAAACTTCTAAAGCCAGTTCAGGGGGTTTTCCAATAACCACTGTCCTGGTTATGTCAGAGCAATAACCTTGGTATCTGGCCCCATAGTCAAGAACAACAACATCTCCATGTGTAATTTTCCGGTCGGAAGGTCTATGATGGGGATTAGCACCGTTGGGTCCTGACGCTACAATAGGCTCAAAAGAAACTCCATCTGCACCAAGGCTTTTTATGAGATATTCGATCCATGCCGCGAGTTCTTTCTCACTTCTGCCTTCGATTTTTTCCTCCAGAAGGGTGTAGAAAACTTTATCAACAATTTCTGCCGCTTTTTTAAGGAGCCTAATTTCTTTTTCGCTTTTAATGACTCTGAGCTCTGATAGAACTGAATTAAGAGTGCTAAGCTGATAATTTTCTAGGAATTTTGTTCTGAGAAGGATTCCAACAGGCATGTTGTTATCTATAAGCAGTTCGCTATTTTTAGGAAAGTTTTCAAAAAGAACTCTGCCAAACAGGAGATAGGGGTTCTCTCCATCACGCCAGAGGAAAGCTTTGCCAATCTCCAGGTCACCCAGCTCATTTTCGTATAGTTTAGGCGCTATTATAACCGGCTCACCTTCAGCAGGAACAATTAACAGGAAAAGTCTTTCCAGTGAGCCAAGTGGATTCATCCCTGTGAGATAATAGAAATTAGAGCCAGGGGTAATAAGAGCCCCTGCTACTTTCCTCTTCTGCATCATACTTTGAAGTCTCAAAATCCTCTGTGTGTACCTCATTAGCATTGCCTCCTCTTTTTCCTGAGGGATTCCGTCTTCTCCCAGTCAACTTCCATTTGCTCTGGATCAATCACAACCCCATATACCTTCTTTGCTACTTCAAGAGAAATCAGCTCATTCCTGTAATCTTCGAGGACGAGCTTTGGATCTCTGTCCAGAGGGTCACCCCATCCTCCCCCTCCAGAGGTTCTGATGCTTATTAAATCCCCTTTCTTTAGGACTTCAGCTGAAATTCTGCGTATTTCTTCTCCCTTTCCATCCCGGTAAACAATAACTCTGTTTCCAGGACCTGGAAGTCCGCCATTAACCCCCCAAGGCGGAAAATCATGCCTGCCAACCTGAATCGTAACTAAAACCTGACTGTTCAGAATTCTATACTCCCTGATAACACCAAAGCCGCCTCTGTGCTTTCCATGACCAACTCCATCCTCAACATTCAGCATGTATCTCTCAACGAGAATAGGGAAGTTCCTTTCATAGACCTCGGATGAGGCAATATACGTCTCCCCGTCACCGCATGCCACAAGTCCGCTTGTTCCATCCATATTGTAACCAGCGCCCCATCCCCCTGGTTGAGGCTCAACAATGGCAAAAGGCTCTCCTGTCCTGTCGTTGATTCCTCCTACTATTGTAGCTATTATCGAAAGGAAGTGACCAGCTGTCAGTTTATCTGGAACATGTGGTGCTAAAGCCTTCCAAACTAAATCTGTTGCAAATGCTATCGCTTCCCAGTCTGTCGAAGTTGGAGCTGGCTTTATTGGATGAAATATACTTCCTTTGGGTGCTATAACCTTAAGAGGGCTGAAAAATCCGCCGTTTGGATAAGCATGTGGGTCAGTAAGGGCCATATAAACCTCTCTAACTCCCGAAACTGTTGCTGGGTATGGAGAGTTTATGGGGCTCATAACCTGCTCAGCACTGCCAGTAAAGTTAACAATGAACTCTTCATCAGTTATTGTGATTTTGGCTCTCACATAGACAGGCTCTTCTGTTCCCGCAATTGAGCTGTCAATGTAGTCTTCTGCCTCAAACTCTCCCTTTGGTAGCTCCTTAAGTTTCAAACGAGCATATTTTTCTCCATCCTCAAGAAGCTTTTTCATTGCGAGTAGAATGTTATCAACACTATACTTCTCAATAAGGGTCTGTACCCTCTTCTCGGCGACTTTCATCGATGCAACCTGAGCCTCCATGTCACCTAGTGTGTATTCTGGAAGCCTTGAGTTCTCGAGAATTATATCTATCACATCCCTATTCGGCTTTCCTTCTTTGTAGAGCTTAACACACGGAAGCTGAATTCCTTCTTGGTAGATCTCCGTAGCGTTTGGATTCCAGCTTCCAAAGGCCATACCTCCAACTTCAGTCCAATGTCCCTTGTTCAGGATCATTCCAATAAGCTCGTCCTTGTAAAAGATAGGCAAAGCCAAAGTCACGTCGTTTAGATGTGTTCCAGATTCATAAGGCACATTGCTCACGATTACATCTCCGGGGTGGAGATCACTCCCCCACTTCTCCAATACTTCCTTGGCAGCAAAATCCAGAACTCCTGAGAATGCAGGAACACCTGGAGCCTGAGCGATCATGTTCCCTCTAGAATCTGTCATTCCAACGGCAAAATCCAGAACCTCATAGATGACTGGACTTTTGGCGGTTCTTGCAAATGCTTGGAACATCTCCTCGTTAGCAACTACAAGACCATTCTTTATTATCTCCAAAGTGAAAGGATCCACGCTCATTCAATCACCCCCGATAAATGACAATATTCCCATATTTGTCTTTCACAAGCTCCTGATTTTCAAGAACAAGAACAGTTGATGTAGGATCTTCAAGAATAGCAGGTCCTTTGATCTTTGTTTCTGTGGGTATTTTTCTTCTATCAAACACAGGCATTGTGGAATAATCCCCGTGTATGAATACATCCCTATACTCCCTTATGGCATCTTCCACAGAAACATTTTCTTTCTCGATTTCCCGTATTACTGGCCGCTTGACTTTTACAACTCCAACTCCATGGAAGTTCACTATCTCCACGGGACTGTCTTGGAGCCTGAAACTGTATGCTCTCTCATGATATACATGGAATTTCTCGATAATATCAGGTATATCCTCCTCCTTAATAGCTCCAGTTTTTATCGGCACCTTAACCGTATGCTCCTGTCCTTTGTACCTCATATCGGCGTAGTGGAATATCACCAAATCATCAGCGCTTAGGTTTTCCTCCTCTTCGAAGATTCTGGTTAGGCTGCTGTCAACTTCAGAATACGTTTTGTTGATAATATTCACAGTCTCGGCTCCAACCTTGACAACATTTGTTGCAATTACATCGTGCCTTATGTCAGTGAGCAACATACCCCATGCCGAAAAAACCCCTGGAGGTATTGTTGGGATTATTATCTTTTTGATTTCCAGATCCTCAGCTATAAATGGAGCAAACATTGGACCAGAGCCGCCATGGGCTATTAGAGAGAATTCTCTGGGATCATATCCTTTTTGAACGGAGATTATTCTTATTGCATTAGCTGCATTCTCGTTTGCAATCTTGACAATCCCCTCAGCCGCTTCCTCAACAGATATATTGTAATAATCGGCTATCTTTTTCACAGCCTTAACTGCCAATCTCTTATATATTTTCATTTCACCACCGAGAAGATACTCAGGATTTATGAGGCCATTTATCACATATGCATCAGTAACTGTGGGCTCCTGACCGCCTTTCCCATAACACGCTGGCCCAGGATCTGCTCCCATCGCTTTGGGGCCAACCCTAAGATTCCCAACTTCATCAATCCAAGCTATGCTCGTTCCGCCGTTACCTACTTCCTCAATTTCAATAACCGGAACTTTTACAGGGTAACCAGGGTTGAACTTGTCACGTCCGACGTAATATTCACTATGAACTTTTGGAGTTAAATCCTCAACGAGGCTAGCTTTTGTTGTGGTGCTTCCTCCATCCAAGATTATTACGTTTTTCTCTTTCATCAATTCAGCTATTGCAATACCCCCAATAACACCGGCAATTGGTCCGGATTCGATAGAGTATATTGGAAACTCCTTGACAAAATCAAAAGATGCCATTCCACCGTTGGAGAGCATGGAAAAGAATGGACCTTTATATCCCATGCCTCTTATTTCCTTTTCCAATACCGAGAGGTAATGTGCTAGTTTGGGTTTAACAAATGCATTAAGAACTGCAGTGTTAGTGCGTTCATATTCTCCCCATTCCCTTGTAATCTCGTGGGCAAGTGTTATTGAAATGTCTTCCCGATCATTTTCCCTTAAAACTTCCCTAATTATCTTGCCAGCTTCAATTTCATGCTCGGGATTTATATATGAGTTGAGAAAGCTAACGCATATTGATTCTACACCTTCTTTAAGGAACTTATTTACAGCTCGTTTAACCTCTTCTGCATTTAATGCCTTTAATACCTTGCCATCGCCTGCTATCCTTTCATCAATTTCAAGGCTGAGATACCTCAGAACAAAGGGCTTAGGCTTTTTATATCTGAAATTGTACATGTCCCTTCTGTTTGCTCTCTGTAGTTCTAGGATGTCCCTATGTCCCCAAGTAGTTAACAAACCAACTTTAGCACCATCCCTTGTGATAATCGAGTTTATAACCAGTGTTTGCCCGTGAATAACCATTATAACCTTTGACATATCAAGTCGGCTCTTTTTCACGGTACTTAAGACGCCTATCGATGGTTCAAAAGGCGTAGTTTCTCCCTTTACCCAGATAAAATCTCCTGTTTCGTCGTCATAACCAACTAGGTCTGTAAAAGCTCCGCCAATATCAACTCCTAGCCGGTACCCCATATTTTCCCCTCCTAGTATTTATTATGTTTAAATTTTCCACATACTTAGCTCTGATTATATACAAA
>WAPO01000044.1 GCA_015520705.1 Thermococcus sp.
GAGCAGTGGAAGATTGGCGGTGCTGATGCTCAGGCTGTGATTAACAATGTTGCTCCTAGGGTTATGGATCTTCTCGTCCCTGCAGGCTTTAAGCCAACCCAGGAGGAGCAGCTTAAGAGCTACGATGCAAAAGCCGGAAAGCTAGCCACAGTGAAAATGATTCCGCTCTTTAAGAAGGAGACCCCAACACCAACAGAAACGAGCACAACCAAGACAAGCACCACATCCTCATCCGCCACTTCAACAACCTCTTCAGTAACATCAAGTTCCTCACCGAGCAGCAGTGCATCTCCAACATCAACGAGCACCACTACTAAGAAGGGAGTTTGCGGTCCAGCAGCACTAATCGGACTCGCACTGATACCGCTCCTACTCAGAAGAAGAAAGTGATCTCTCCTTCACTATTTATTTTTCCACAAACCCAGCGGTCGGTTCAAAAATGCCATTTACCCTCCACTTGCTGGAAAAACGTAAATTATGTTTAATCTCATGTTTTATTTGACATTTTTTTGTAACAAAACTTTAAAGAGTGGTTCAAAAACTTTGAAGTTGAGGTGAGGAGTATGAGAAAAGGCCTTGCAGCTTTGGTTATACTCTTGACATTGTTCAGTGTTGTAGCAGCAGGATGTATAGGTGGGGGAACAACAACCTCTACCTCCTCAGCAACCCCGTCCCCTACGTCAAGCCCGACCAAAACCCAGACAGCCACCCAGACAACCAGCACTTCCTCAACAACCCAAAGCCCTTCTCCAACTGAAACTTCTACAACTACCCAATCAGCGGCTGGTATAACCCTGATTGTTCTAACTAGGCATGACACTACAATCCAGCTGCTTGCTAAAAAGGCTTTTCTTAAGAGTGATATAGCCAAAAAATACAACATCGTGAATATCAAATTTATAAAAGCTACAGAATCCCAGTGGATAACTCTAATCAAAAAAGGTGCTGATGTTGGTTGGGGTGGCGGACCAACACTTTTTGACACGCTCTATCAGGATGGTTATCTTGCCCCAATAACGGATAAAAATGTTCTTGGCCTGATTGGGAAGGATATACCCGAGAGCATTGGCGGAATGCCCATGATCAGAAAAGGAAGCGATGGGAAAATCTACTGGATCGCAGCAGCTCTGTCCTCCTTTGGATTCACAGTCAATAAAAATGCCCTTAAGAGGTGGAATCTCCCGGTTCCGCAGAAGTGGGAGGATATAGCGAGTGAAACATTTGCAATTGATCCGCCACAGTTCGGTATAGCTGACCCCACGAGGAGCACCTCAAACACGAGGATTTACCAGATTATCCTCCAGACATTTGGCTGGGATAAGGGCTGGCAGATTTTGACAATCATAGCCGCCAACTCCAAGGTCTATGATGCGAGTGATGCCGTTAGAGAGGCCGTCATTCAGGGTGACATTGCCGCTGGAAACACCATTGACTTCTATGGTTACATAGCAATGCAGGCAAACCCTGCCTGTGTTTATATCATCCCGAAGGGGGAGAGCATCATAAACGGTGACCCGATAGCGCTTCTCAAATACTCCCAGCACCCAAAGGCGGCTCAGGCATTCATCTACTGGGTTCTCACCGACGGCCAGAAAGTGTGGCTCAATAAGGAAGTGAACAGACTTCCTGTGAATCCAAAGATTTTTGACACCCCTGAAGGGAAGAAGAGACCCGACCTCAAGAACGCATACTACCTGGCGCTCTACACAAAGGGTATAAAGTTTGATGATAAGGAGGCCCTTGACACGGTCTATGCAATGCAGTTCTACTTCAAAGCTACCCTCGTGGATACAAATGATGCCCTTCACAGAGCATGGATTGCACTCGTTGATGCCCACAAGAAGGGGAAGATTGATGATGCAACATATGAGAAGCTCAAGGCAGAACTCCTTGCACCAATTCAATTCAAGGATCCGGATACAGGGAAAATGGTGACATTCACGGAGGATTATGCAAAGAAGATCAACCAGAAGATCATCAAGGATCCGGGCTTTAAAGACACCCTCCTCCAAGAGTGGAGAAATGCCGCGAGGGACAAATACAACAAGGTCCTCCAGGAGGTGCAGGGATGAAGGTGAGCAAATGGAGTGAGAGGCTCTTTGGCACACCCCTCTTTGAGCCTCTCGTTTCGTTTTCCTATCTTTTTCCGCTGCTGTATCTCGTGATATTCCTTATAATCCCTGTGCTTGCCATGCTGTTAATTGCATTCTCGTATAATGGACATCCCTCACTTCACTGGTTTAGTGAGATTCTGGGGACAACTGATTATATTCAGATTCCCCCGGCGGGATCTCTCGTTGATAAAACCATAATGCCGGGAACCGGCGAAACCCTCTATGTCATCAGGGGGGTGGATTTTGGGATTGTGCTCAACTCGCTGATTGTTGGGGCTATTGTAACATTCCTCGCCTCGATACTTGGAACCATGTTTGCTTTTCTTATGGCGAGGTATGACTTCAGGGGGAAGAACTTCTTCAGAATAGCCCTCTTCATCCCCCTGCTTGTTACACCTTTTGTCAATGCATATGTTATTAAATCGATGTTCAGCGAGTATGGATTCATAAACTACTTCCTGTATCCTCTTCTTGGATTCAGACTTAAACTGGACGGTCTTGCAGGTGTTGCCCTTGCACAGGCCATCACATACTACCCGATAGTCTACCTGAATGCATATGCCAGCTTTATTAACATAGACCCGACCCTGGAAGAACAGGCGGAAAACCTCGGAAGCCGTGGTTTCCATCTCTTCAGGACGGTGACATTCCCTCTGGCCCTTCCGGGAATAGCAGCCGGTGCAACGCTTGTCTTTATATTCAGCCTTGAGGATCTGGCAGCGCCCATTGTCTTTCACGGAGACCCCTTGGCAAAGAAGCTCATGTCCTATGAAATCTTCAGCAAGTTTCTCTTCGGAACAGGTGAAAGGAGCCCCCTCATTGCCGCACTCTCAATAATAATGCTCATCCTTGCCGTGCTCGCCTTCCTTGGAATCAGGAAATACGTGAGCCTCAGGCAATATGCAATGATAAGCAAAGGGGGCAGATGGAAGCCGAGGGTTGCAAAGCCGAGAAAGTGGCAGGCATTGGTAATATATCTCATCATGCTCCCGCTCCTTATATTCACAATACTTCCCCAGCTTGGGGTTATTCACCTGGCATTCACCCAGGAGCACACGGTAATCGGGAATGTCACAGGTGTTCCTGGGGAAGTTACAGGAGTTGTGCTGACGAATGCGGAATTCCAGCAGGGAACAGTACCTCTCCAGGGTTTCTTCCAGGGGCAGCTGGTTGCCGGAAAGGGCAAAATAGGGCCCATAAATGGAAGCCTTGATGGATTCTTCCAGGGCACAGCCTATGTCAAAGGTAATAAAGTCACCATAGAAGGAAAGATATCCGATGCAAGATTCCAGGGTGAAACGAAGAAATACGGCTTTGTCGTTGGTTATGTGAACGGCCAGGTGAAGGGAACCGGTGTGATAACGGATGAAGGTCTGAACATAACGGCAAAGATAACCGCAGCTATCTCAAACCTGCCCGTAGGAAAGCAGCAGGGATTCACGCTGAACTACATCAGGCAGATGCTTGGCAACCCGGATGTCAGAAAATACATCATCAACAGCCTTGTATATTCACTTATCGCCGTTGTCTTAATAATCCTCCTCTCAATAACATCCTCATATGCAACGGGCAGGTTCAAGGGAGCGCTGACACCAGTCCTTGAGAGCATAGTGATTATTCCCATAGCTGTTCCGGGTATTGTTGTGGCAATGGGATACTTCTACTTCTTCCACCAGATATTCCCAGGAACCCCCTTTGATCCAACAAATCTAAAGGGTTTCAATCCGGCGTATGTGCTCATACTGGCATACTCCATAAGGAGGCTTCCGTTTGCGGCGCGTTCGGTCTATGCAGGACTCCAGCAGGTTCATGTTTCCCTTGAGGAGGCTTCGATGAACCTTGGAGCGAGCAGATGGAAGACCATAACCAGTATACTGCTCCCGATGATTTCGCTCAATGTCTTCGGGGGTGCAATGCTCAGCTTCGTCTATGCAATGAGCGAAACAAGCGTCGGCATAACCCTCGGTTCACTCAACATGGACAAAGCACCGATAACGGCGTTCATGAAGGATGTGATGATGTCAGCGGCTGGAAGCGTTAATATTGCCGCTGCGCTGGGTGTTCTGCTCATAACAGTTCAGATAACGTCAATAGTGATTGTTAATGTTATAACCAAGCAGAGATATTCCTTCATAGGTTTAACATGAGGTGAGAAAATGGTCGAGGTCAGGCTTGATAATATAGTTAAAACATTCGGAGAAACTGTAGCTCTAAAGGGGATAAGCCTGCACATAAAGGACGGGGAGCTCTTCACGCTTCTCGGTCCCTCTGGATGCGGAAAATCAACGACACTGCGAATCATAGCAGGACTTGACTTTCCGGACAGCGGAAAGATATGGTTCGACAAGGAGGAGGTTACATATCTCAGCTCAAGTGAGAGAGGGGCCGTCCTGGTCTTCCAGAACTATGCTCTATGGCCGCATATGAGCGTATTTGACAACGTTGCCTATGGCCTGAAGATCAAGAAGCTTCCAAAGGATGAAATTGAGAAGAAGGTTAAATGGGCGCTTGAGCTGGTCAAGCTCACCGGTTTTGAAGATAGGTACCCGACCCAGCTGAGCGGCGGGCAGCAGCAGCGTGTGGCCATAGCGAGAGCTCTCGTTGTAGAGCCGAGGATACTTCTGCTCGATGAACCTCTCAGCAACCTCGACGCTAAGCTCAGGCTTGAAATGCGTTCTGAAATCAGGAGGATACAGAGGGAGCTTGGAATTACCGTGCTTTACGTCACCCATGATCAGGAGGAGGCCATGGCCATCAGCGACAGGGTTGCTGTAATGAACGTCGGAACTGTGGAGCAGGTGGGGACGCCGAGGGAGATATACGAAAATCCGAGGACTGAGTTTGTCGCATCATTCATGGGCAAAACAAATGTTATACCCGCTAGGGTCATTGAGAGGGACGGCGATAAGGTTGTCGTGGAGTTTGAGCACTTTAAACTGGAAGGGCTAACTTATACAGGAGACTCAGACAGAGTTGTAATTGTCATAAGACCGGAGAGGATAAGCCTGAAGCCCGTGGAGAACGGCATATCCCTGACAGGGAAGGTCGATCTGATAGAATACTACGGCTTCTTTACAGAGGTCATCGGGCTCTTCGGGGAGACAAGGATAATTGCAAGAACCATGGCCGACAGGGAAACCTCAGGCCTGAGGCCTCAAGGAGACGTCACCTTCTATGTTAGCAGGGATGACATAATCGTCCTCCCAAAGCAGCTTTAGCCCTTTCTTTTCTCCCTTGAGGTGGTTGCATGCTTCAGGGTTTTGAGGAAGGCAAGGTGCATGAGGTTGTTCTGGTAACCCGCGGCAATGCCGCCACGATCGGTGTTTCCAGGAGAGGGGAAGTCCTGACCTTCCGGCTCTTTGGAGGAAAGAGCCATGAAGAGATAAAGGAGCATCCTTTTGTCTCAATCCAGATAACAAATGACGTCGAGCTGCTGGTGAAGCTCGCCCTTAACATCCCAGCCAGGCTGGAGTTCATCGAACGTGAAAAATGGAGGTTCATCAGAGGCCTGCCGGGGTTCTTCGGGAGGGTGGAATTTCATGAGAATGTGCTGGAGGATGAGCTTGGAAGGAGCAGAGTGCTGGAGTGCACCTTTATTCCGGAGGGAGAGATTGAGGGAAAATTGCCTTTAAAAGCCCAGAGCAGGGCGGACTGTGCTCTCCTTGAGATGGCTGTTCATTTCACCAGGCTGCCTCTGGCCATAAAGCTTGGGAACAGCAAACTGATAGATACCCTCCAATCAAAAATTGAGGATTGCTACAGGCTTTATAAACATCTGGGCGGCAAAAACGAGCTCGCAGAATTCATGATGGGCCGCACAGAGGAGCTTCTTCATGAAGCTCAGGAAAACTTATAATCAATGAAATCGATTCTTGATAGGTGATGCTATGAAGAAAGCTGTTGCCATATTCCTGGCATTGATGATGGTCTTTCTGGTTCAGCTTCCAGCAATGAAAGCGGAGGTATATCCCAGCGACATTTTTGTGACTCCCAGCATTGGGGTGCCTGCCATAGGCATTCCTGGCGATACTGTAACCATGGAGGTCAAAGACGGAGTCCAGATTAACGAACTCACAATAGTTTCAGTCTTACATGGCCCCTACAAGCTTCAAATTGTCGGGAAGGACGGCAACTTCCTGAAGGTTAAAATACCAGACAATGTGGCTCCGGATGACTACTTCCTGCAGGTGAAATCAAACAAGGGGGATATAACGATTCCAAACGGCGTGTGGGTTCTCAAGGAGTACCCGAAAGTCCTCAAGATAGCCCAGGTGAGCGACACCCATGTTACAAGCGGTGCCAAGGTCGGTTATGTGTGCAAAGAATACTTCCAGAGGAGCCCTTCAAAGCTCGCCAAGCTTTGTGAGCCCGTTATACCCCTCCACAGCGTCGTGGCAACAGACAGCGCATATACATACTGGGCGATGCAGGGGGTTAATGTTATAATTAACACCGGTGACGACGTCGATACTTCCGGCGACATAAAAGGATACCAGATTCTATACAACATACTGAGCAGGACGGCTGCTGCAGGAAAGCCCTTGATAAATATAAAGGGCAATCACGATGATCCTCCCACGGTATACTCAAAGCTCATCGGGCCGAGATACTTTTATGAGGTCATAGGGAACTTTATCATAATAGGCCTTGACAGCAGGGGAGAGGAAGGACATCCAGAGATGGCCCAGATTGAGTGGATGGAAAAGGTTCTTGATGAGAACAAAGGCAAAATCCCCATAGTTCTCGTCCACCACCCCTATTTCTTCTCGCCTAGATGGAACTACCTCGGAGGTATCCTTCAGGGACTCGATCCCTTCGACGACAATGACTGGAAGACCCTCCAGACATATCTGAGATACTGGGCAGGCGAGCCTGATGTTGCAAGACGCTTCTTGGAGGATGTTGTCAAGTATAACATAAGGCTCATCCTGTCCGGCCACATACACCACGATATGTACTGGCTCTATATCGACAAAAATGGAAACAAACACTGGTTTGTAACACTCACAGCTACAGGGGCACCTGATAAGGAGACCAATCCTCACACCAACCCAAGATACAGCCCGACATGGTATGGATCAAATCTGATATATGTTTATGAGAATGGAAGTATTGCCGAACCTGAAGTGCACATCAAGATTGAAAACAACAAGGTTAGAAGCGACTTCATGAGCATTCCTGTTCCACAGGAGTTTATAGTTTTCAGGCACCACGGCAAGGATGGAACTGCGGTTAAATTCATCAACGAGCTCAACAACAGCGTAAGCGGCCCTATAACCCTCGTTATACCTGCAGGAGCCAAAATCGACCCCAGCGTAACCAATATAACATACACAGTGCTCGGGGAGAGAACGATTGATGGAATCAACTACCTGCTTCTGAACGCCACGGTTCCTGTGGGAGTCAGTCAGATCGTGGTGAGCAAAGAAAAGGATACTCAGAAGCCCGAGGTTAAAATAGCATACACCCTCCCGCCCAAGCCTAGGATGGGCAGGGCATTCAAGGTCTACTTCAAAGCCACCGACAACATCGGAGTGAGGGACATGTATGTGGAGATAGATGCCAATGGGAAAACCATGAAATACGTCGGAGAGCCCACAAGAGGTGACCCCACGAGCACTTACTATGTGGCCCAGATACCCGGAGTGAATGCCGAGAAATACACGATAAAAGTTGTCGTTACAGACTTCTACGGCAACAAGGCGATGGATGAAAAAGTTGTAGGAGGAACTACGAGCACGACTACAACAAAGACCTCAACGGCGAGCAAAACGACAACATCGAGTTCATCAACAACCTCCACAACTCCAACTCAAACCTCAACCCCGACCTCAACATCAAGCAGCTCCCTGACGGAGACAACTTCAACATCATCAGCGGCTACCTCTTCATCCACAGCAACAACCTCAGGTCGCACCTGCGGCCCTGCAGCCATTGCAGCTCTGGCACTGATTCCGCTTCTCCTGAGAAGGAGAAAGTGAGCTCCATTTCTTCCTTTTTTCTGACTTTTTGGCAAATTTTGAAGGGAAGAATTTTTAAACCGTATCTCATCTTTCCAATTGGGTGATGCCCGTGAAGTTCAAAGGTAAGGCATTTGGAAGGAATGTGAGAATAGAGTTTGACATCCTGAGTCTGAGCGAGCTTAAAATTGATGATTTGAGAGATTTTGATACCCATTCATTAAAAATCGAACTCAGGTCAACCTCATCAGGATTAAAGGTCATAGGTGTGTGGGAGGGCAATGTTGAAGAAGCTGGCGAGGGCATAAAAAAGGCTCTTGAAGAGGGGTACAGACTGAGGGATAAAATTCTGCACAGGATAAAGACAAAAACCGAAGCAATACGGAGCACAATGAAACAGCTTGGATTTAAGGAGGAGGTTCTCGGGTACGGCAATATGATCAGGTTTGTCAAGAAAATGGGAGACTATGAGGTGGTTGTCATGACATCCACAAAGGATGACATAGTGCGCGTTGAGGTCTATGGAAACGACAGAAAGATAGTGGGCCCGGAGGTTGAGAGCCTCTTCGAGGATGTGGATGTTGAGGAGCTTGAAGTCTATGACCTTGAAGAGGAAGGAAGGGAGGAAAGGCTTGTCATAAACCTTGAGATACCGAGAGGGGATGAAAAGCCTGAGGCAAAGATAGCAGAGGCCATAAAGATGATAGAAAACATGCTCATGACATAATCCCTCTTTTCCCTTCTCGCCATTCCCCGGAATATCACCACGGGTGTATAAAATAACCTTTTAATGCAGCATTTTTACAGTTAACTGGTGGTGTAATGTTTAAGCTCACTGATTTTGATTATCATGGCAAAACTGTTTTTCTCAGAGTGGATTTGAATTCTCCTGTTAAAGATGGGAGGATAATCAGCGACGCCCGCTTCAGAGGCGTTCTACCGACCGTTCTTTATCTCCTTGAACACGGTGCGAAGGTTGTCATCGGAACTCACCAGAGCAAACCCTACAGGGAGGACTACATAACCACAGAGCAGCATGCGGAGATTCTAGGCAGGCTTTTGGGTGTTGATGTTGAGTATGTGGAGGACATCTTTGGGAAGTGTGCTCGTGAGAGCATCAAATCCCTGAAACCGGGTGAGGCCCTGATTCTGGAGAACCTCCGCTTTGCCGCCGAGGAGGTCAAATACAAGTCCATAGAGGAGTGTGAGAATACCTTCTTTGTGAAAAAACTCGCCCCCTTGATTGACTACGTCGTAAATGATGCCTTTGCCGCCGCCCACAGAAGCCAGCCATCTCTCGTGGGCTTTGCCAGATTGAGGCCCATGGCAATGGGTTTCCTCATGGAGAAGGAGGTGAAAGCCCTCAGCAGGGCGTATGAAAGCTATGAAAGGCCCAAAGTCTATGTGCTCGGCGGTGCAAAGGTCTCTGATTCCCTCAGGGTGGCCATGAATGTTCTGAAAAGCGGCAGAGCGGATGTTATCCTGACAGGAGGCCTCGTAGGTCAGATCTTCACTCTGGCCAAGGGCTATGACCTCGGCGAGGCAAACATTGAATTCATGGATAAAAAGGGGCTGATAAAATTTGTGGGTCTGGCTGAGGAGATACTGAACGAGTTCTACCCGCAGATAAGGACTCCCGTGGATTTTGCTGTGGAATACAAAGGGGAGAGGCTTGAGATAGATCTCCTGAGCGATGAAAAGCGGCTCTTCGATGAGCATCCGATACTGGATATAGGCTCAAGAACCGTGGAGAAATACGGAGAGATGTTGAAAAAGGCGAGGATAATAGTCGCCAACGGCCCGATGGGTGTCTTTGAGAGGGAGGAATTTGCAGTCGGGACGGTTGGAGTCTTCAGGGCAATCGGCGAGAGTTCAGCATTCAGCGTGGTCGGTGGCGGTCATTCAATAGCTAGCATATACCAGCATAACATAACCGGGATAAGCCACATCTCCACCGGCGGCGGCGCGATGCTGAGCTTCTTCGCCGGAGAAAAACTGCCCGTGCTTGAGGCCTTCAGGATAAGCTATGAAAAATTTCGGAAAAAGATGGCGGGAAGCTAATAACCCATCAGCACACCAAAGATTACCGCCATCCACCAGATTTCCAAGAAAGCGAAGCCAGCTGTAGTGCTTCCACTAACAAGCCAGGCTGTAAATACCACATAGGCCACAAGCGTTATAATCAAGTGCAGTTTCATGAAGGTTCTGTTTGTTCCTCCTTGGGCTTTCATCCATCCTGTTGGAAGAGGAAGCCAGTCGAAAAACGCCCCGAAAAGGGCAAAGAGCGGGCGGTTGAAAAAGACTGTGGGAATGAAAATCAGCCCAGCAATGGCCACACACAGCAGGGTAGCTATTCTTTTCTTCATCTGCATCCCCTCAGTCAATCGTGGCCTTTCGGAACTCCACAACCGCTATACCCATGAAGAGAAGCGCCAGACCTGTGAGCACCGTCCAGTCAGTTCTCAGTGAGAAGGCAGGTGAAACGCCTGCGAGGTAGTAGCGGGAGCCATCGACGGCATACGTCAGGGGATTTACCTTGGCCAGCCACTGCATCCACTCTGGCATGGTCTTTACAGGGTAGAATGCCCCGCTGAGGAACGTCATGGGAAGCATTATCATGGTCATTATCATCTGGAACCCTTCCATGCTGCTCATCCTCATGGCTATCGCGACGCCCATCCCTGCCACCGCAAGCCCGACAAGGAAGCTCAGAGCCAGAGCAGGAAGAACCCCGGAGAGCTTAAGGCCGCTGGCTATAAAGAAGCTCAGTGCAAGGATTATGACTCCCTGTATCATGGCCATTATCGCCCCTCCTGTTATCCTGCCGAGTATGGCCTCACCTCTCGATGCCGGGGCAACCAGTATCTCCTTGATAAAGCCGAACTGCTTGTCCCAGATTATCGTTATGCCCTGAATGAAGCTCATGTTGAACACTGTCATGGCAACTATGCCCGGCACGAGGTATGTCATGTAGTCCACGCCGCCGAATATCATGCTCGCACCCGGGAAGTTGAAGGCGCCGGCCCATCCTTTGCCGAAGAGAACCAGCCATATTACAGGATTTATCAGACTCCCGATGACCCTCGCCTTTGAGCGTATGAACCTCTTCATCTCGCGGTAAATCATGGTTGTAAAGACCCTCATCTTCATCTCCTCCTCATCCGGGCTCTCATTATCATCCTTGCAGTGCTCTGCTCTCCCCCTTCATCGCGTATTTCCCTGCCCGTCAAATGCAGGAAGACATCGTTGAGCGTTGGTCTGTGATAGGTTACCTCAAGAATCCTGACTCCCTTCTCCTGTGCCAGCTCGAAGAGCTTTGGCACGGCTTCGCCCGCGTTCTGCACGTCAAGCCTCACCCTCCCATCGGGCATGACCTTACATCCCCTTATGAAATCCGCGTTGAGGCACTTTACGCCTTCTTCCGGCTCTTCCATGCGCAGATAAATCACATCGTTGCCGACAAGCTTTTTCAGCTCATCTGCCGTTCCTTCGGCTATTATCCTCCCGTAGTCCATGATGGCTATCCTGTCGGCCAGCTGCTCCGCCTCGTCCATGTAGTGCGTCGTCAGAAAAATCGTCATGTCCTGCTCCTCTTTCATGGCCCTTATGTATTCCCAGATGTGAGCCCTCGTCTGAGGGTCAAGGCCTATGGTGGGCTCGTCGAGAAACAGTATCTCAGGCTCGTGGAGAAGGGAGCGTGCTATCTCCAGCCTGCGCTGCATCCCGCCGCTGAAGAACTTAACGGGCCTGTCCTTGAACTCCCAGAGCTCGACAAACTTCAGGAGACGCTCGATTTTCTTTCTGAGCCCCTCTCCGGAGTAGCCGTATATCCTCCCGTGGATATACATGTTCTCGTAGGCTGTGAGCTCCCTGTCAAGGCTCGGATCCTGAAAGACAATGCCAATCCTCCTCCTGACCTCCATCGGCTCTCTCACAACATCATGTCCGGCTACAAAGGCCGTTCCTCCATTGGGCTTAAGAAGGGTCGTGAGCACATGAACCGTCGTGGTTTTCCCTGCACCGTTGGGCCCCAGAAATGCGAATATCTCTCCTCTCCTCACCCTGAAGGAGATGCCCCTGACGGCAGTGAAGTCGCCGTATTTCTTTACGAGATTCTCAACCTCAACTGCATACTCCATTTTAATCTCCTCCAAATTCTACAGTGAACCTGACCTTTCTGGCGCAGTCCTTCATAATCTTGGAAAGTTCCTCCTTCTGCTTCTCGCTGAGCTCATCAAACCTCTCAAAGAGCAGTCTGAAGGCCTTCACAAGCTCTCCTCCGCCCAGATTTCTGAATTCCCTGTAAATCCTCATCCGTCTGAGGGTTTCTTCAAGCTCATCTCTATGCTGCTCAAGGTATTCCAGCCCTTTCTCAGTAATTCTGTATGTTTTTTTCTCCCTCTTCCCCCCGCCAACAACCTCTATGAGGCCGCTCCTCCTCAAACCTGCCAGCGTGGGATAGATGACACCTGCACTCGGGGAGGGGATACCAAACCTCTCCTCAAGCTCCTTCATGATGGCATATCCGTGCATCGGGCTCTCCCTGAGCAGATAAAGCACCAGAAGCTTGAGCCCGCCTTTAAGTTTCGGCCTCTCCAAATGCATCACCCAATATATCGGTAGATATATCATTTATAAACTTTTTGATTCAGAAGCCTTAAAACATCTGCATCCGAATGATATCGGGAGGTGTCTGCGGTGCGTCTTATACTGAGGCCGCTGTTTGAGGCCGAGCTTCCCCCGGATTTTCTGGAGATATTAAAGGCAAAGCTGCTGGGAAGGGAGGTTAAGGAGGGAGATGTCGTCTCAGTTGATATCCTCGGAAAGCCCCTCCGCTTTGAGATTGTGTATGCGGAGCCAAGGGTGATGAAGGTCAGGGAAAACACCCTGCTTGAGATTTCAAAGAAATCGATTTCGTGCATAGATTTGGAATTCGGTGAGGAAATAGAGCAGGTTCTCCCTTTTCCGGGAGGCTTTGTGGTGGTTCTGGAGAATGAGGTTCTGATTATAAACCACAAAGGGCACAAGATTTTTAACAGGAAGTTCGAAAAACTTAAGAAAGTTGCGGTAAGTGAAGACGCAGTAGCGGTGGTTCATAATGGCAAAAAGCTCACCATCATTCACGTTTCATGAGAGCTGGGAGGAAAAGAGGGAGAGGGCCGTTAAAATAGTTAGAAAGCTTATGGAGATGTATCCGAGGAGGAGCATGGGAGAAATCCTCCAGGGTGACCCATATTTTACGCTGATCAGGTGCATAATATCCCAGAGGACGAAGGATGAAACCACCGACAGGGCAAGTGAGGTTCTTTTCAGGCGCTATCCCACGATGGAGTCCCTTGCCAATGCACGGGTCGAGGAAATCCAGAGGTTGCTGAAGGAGAACGGCGTTGGGCTGTGGAAAACGAAGGGGAGATGGATTGTGGAGACTTCAAGAATTCTCCTGGAGCAATACGACGGGAAAGTTCCTGACACCCTGGAGGAGCTTGTTAAACTGCCTGGAATCGGCAGAAAATGTGCAAATATAGTCCTTGCCTACGGCTTTGGCTATCAGGCCATCCCTGTTGATACCCACGTCAACAGGATAAGCAAGCGTCTCGGCTTAGCTCCGCCCCGTGTTCCGCCTGAAAAGGTTGAGGAGTACCTGAGCGAGCTCATTCCCGAGAATCTGTGGATATACGTTAATCACGCGATGGTCGACCACGGGAAAAGAATCTGCCGCCCTATAGGGCCGAAGTGTGAGATGTGCCCCTTAAGAGAGCTATGTCCCTATGCAAAGGGGTTGGTGAGGGATGAGGAGATAAGAAGGGGATAGAAGGCGATTTTACTCCTCTTCCTCAACCTCTTCCCCTGCGAGTTCTCTGAGCTTATCTAGGTCCGAGCCCACTGCTATAAGAACGTCGCCCTCTTCGATGGTATCGTCCTTGCCTGGATTGTATATATATCTACTCCCGCGTTTTATTGCTAAAATTCTTGTCCCAATCTTACTGGGAAGCTTGAGCTGGGCGAGACTTTTGTTTACCAGAATGGACCCTTTATGGACCCTTACTCTTCCAAGTTCCTCTTCAGTGTCCTTCATAATTTCAATGATTATCGGATGTGGTTCAATGTCGTGCAGGATTATGTCAGAGACACCATAGGCTGCATCGCTTATGCGTTCATTTATATCTGCCAGATCTATTATGCTCAATAGACTTTCGGGATCATCTTCCTTCTTGGCAGCGTGGAGAGCAAGCTTCTTGACTTTTAGTGTAAGATCGTCCATCCTCTCTTCGAGGAGATACACCTCCTCTGCTATGTCTTCGCTGTTGTACATGACGGAGGAGAAGGCAAGGTCTATCATGAGGCTGGAAAGATCCTTCATCTCAACGAGACAGTTTCTGATCTCTTCAAACTCATTCATTGGACATCACCTTTATTATCCCTCTAGCTATCTCCTTGAGGGTTTCGAGTGCTGTCATGGTTCCTCTGCCAATTATTATGTCATTGGGCATTATCTTGGTGTCCTCGTCGGGATCGAAAATCCAGCGTTTGCCCCTTCTTATGGCTATGATCCAGACGCCGGTGTTAGTGGGCAGGTCGAGTTCCTCTAAGGTTTTCCCAATGAGTATTGACTCAGGAAAAACCAAAATGCGCCCTATTGTCTCTTCGCTCTCTAGGATTACCTCATTGATTAGGGGGTGAAGCTTTTCATCTATGACCATTTTGGCAAGGTCTGCTGCGGCGTTCGAGATTTCGTCTATAGATCGTGCCATCTGGAGGATTGAAGTTATCCTCTCGGCATCCCTGATATTTCTCGCTGAGAGAACAGCCCTGATTGTTAGGTTATAGTTAAGTATGTCGAGGTACTCCTCAAGTTCAAGAACCTCTTCCGCCATCTCCTTTTCACGGAAGAGAACTGCTGAGTAGGCCAGATCAACCATGAGTTCAGCAGTATTTTTCATCTCAACGAATATTTCTTTAACGTTATCTGGAACTTCAACCTCGTCCCATTCCTCCATCAAAGTCCCTCCATAGAGAAGAATTCCATGAGGTGCTTATTTACTTTTCGTTCCATAACAACGTTTATAAAACCCTGATCGAAAAAAGGGCAGGGGTGAGAGGAATGAGAGGTGATGACGATGCTTCCGGTGGAAATAACCGTTGGAACACGCGGATGGCGCGAGAGGCTAAAACAAACGTTTCTCATAACGTTTCCTGCATTATTGCTGTGCTTAGCTCTTGATTTCGTCGGTGGAGGTGTTTTGGGTAAGAACTTTGAGATGATCTCCAAGAGCTATCCCCTTCTTCTGGTGATCCTTCCTGGATTGAGCGACCTTCGCGGTAACGTTTTTGGAGCTATGGCATCGCGCATGACGACTGCACTCCACCTCGGTAAGGTACGAAGAATCCTGGACAGGGAAGTTACAACTAACATTTCAATGGCCATCGGTAGCTCTAAAATTCCCCTAATAGTTCTTTGGATCGCCGGTGTTTTAAAGCTTGGATTCTCCTATTCCACCCTTATTGTCCTTCTAATAGTTATTGCCTCTGCTTTGGTTATAGGATTCCTCCTCGGGTATTCTACTGCTTTTATAACAATATTTCCCTACCGCTGGGGTGCCGATCCTGACATGATAGCCGCTCCCCTGATAACCTCTGTAGCAGATGTTATAACAATCCCCACACTGGTTTATCTAATATTTTTCTACGAGGATTATCCCCTTCTGTTTTACATATTCACTGCTATTATGCTCGTGCTCTTTATTGTCATGCTCATGAAATCCAATTACAATAAAGAGCACTTGAAGGCCTTCAAAGAGGTTGCTGCAGTTCTTACAATCTTGGGTATTGTAGAGATATTCTCCGGTTCTACCCTCGAATCTTATAGCGGTCTCATTTCTAAAGCCATAATTCTAAGCGTTATGTATCCCTCAATTCTCGACAGCGTCGGCAACTTCGCCTCTATAGCTGCAGCAACCACCTCAACAAGGCTGAACTTGTCAGGAAGTGATGCCCTTAAAAACCGGGAGTTCTATTTTGATGTCGGTGCCCTGATCCTCCTGACGCCTCTAATAGGCCTGTTCACAAATTATATAGCTATACACGTGACGAGATTTATCGGTTATCATGGATCGCTGATATGGCCGTTCATCCTCAGCTACCCCTTCCTCGTCTTGGCTAATATAGCCATTGGTGTCTTGGTTGCATACATCTCCCATCGCTTCGACATAGATCCAGATAACGTTGCGATCCCAACGGTTACGACTATCTCAGACGTCATGGGCACGCTCTTTGTGGTGTTTCTGGCCAAGGTAATGGTTGGTGGTTAAATGCTCGGCATATCAACTACCTGCTGCTCGGATGTCAGTCTGGGAACAGCCCTTCACAGGATAACAGGGGTTAGGGGCATTGATTTCGTGGAGATAGTGAGCGAGAACTACCACATGCTCGATGAATACAACTGCCTCCTCCATCTGGAGACCCTCGAAGAGAAAGGGCTTAAGAATGTGATACATGCCCCTTTCAGCGACATAAACATCGCTTCTCTGAACGAAAGAATCAGAAGGGCGGCCTTGGATATACTCTTTGAGACATTTGAGGTGGCCCAGAACATGGGGTCTCTCCTTGTGGTGATTCATCCGGGTCACCTCTCCCCCGCGAGCATGAAGTTTCCCAAGGCCTACGAGAAGATACACAGGCGCTCCCTTGAGGAGATTGACAGATATTCCCGGAAGCTGGGAATCAGGGTGGCTCTGGAGAATATGCCCACATTTCCGATTCTCGACGGCAGAACCTGCAGGAGGATTCATGAGCTCATAGATGGAACGGAGCTCTACGTTACATTTGATGTAGGACATCTGAACACTGTAACACAGAACTTCGGGGAGTTTGTCGAGCTTCTGGGGGACAGGATAATCCACGTTCATCTCCACGACAACGACGGCACAAAGGATTCTCATCTGGCCCTCGGAAGAGGGAATATACCGTGGGAGGATGTGCTGAAGATTCTGCCCCGGAGTGCGAGCTGGAGCCTGGAGCTCAACAGCCTCAGTGAAGCGGTGGAAAGCCTGAACTTCATTAAGATGCACATCTGAATTTGAAAGTATATTCATCAGTGCATTTTTGAATTCATTAAGGCACGTATTTGACAGACATAAACCTTTTATACAGACGAAATAAAAAGATAACCGAAGAAAGCTTTGAAAGAAGCTTGATTTGGCCAAAATTTTTAGAGAAGGTGATATCATGGAGAAGTCAAAAATAGCCGAGGAATTGAGACCTTTTTTTGATCCAGCGGCTGTCGCTATTATCGGTGCCACGGACAAGAAGGGCAAGGTTGGGAACGTCATTTTTGAAAACTTCAGAACAAACAAGGAGCGCGGCATTTTCAGGGGAAACATCTATCCTGTTAATCCAAAGCTGGATGAAATTGAAGGCTACAGATGCTATCACAATATAAAAGAAGTTCCCGATGACGTCGAGCTTGCGGTGATTTCAATTCCCGCTAAATTCGTGCCCGCCACGATGAAGGACATAGCTGAAAAAGGAATAAAGGCAGTTATTATAATCACAGGAGGCTTTGGGGAGCTTGGCGAGGAAGGAAAAAGAATGGAAAGGGAGATATATGAAATCGCCAGAGCAAACGGCATAAGGGTTATAGGCCCTAACTGTGTTGGCGTCTACGTGCCAGACACCGGCATCGACACGGTCTTCCTTCCCGATGAGAAGATGGACAGACCGAAGAGCGGCCCAATAGCTTTCGTCACGCAGAGCGGAGCATTTGCGGCGGCAATGCTCGACTGGGCTGCAGGAGCAGGCATAGGGATCGGCAAAATGGTGAGCTACGGCAATAAGCTCGATGTCGATGATGCTGACCTGATGGAATACTTCATCCATGACGATGAAATTAAAGTGGTTACCTTCTATATTGAGGGTGTTAAGGATGGGAGGAAGTTCATAGAGGCCGCAAGGAGAATAACGCAGGTCAAGCCCGTCATAGCTCTCAAGAGCGGGAGAACTGAGTACGGAGCTAAGGCTGCCTCATCCCACACAGGTTCCCTCGCTGGGGCTGACAGGATTTATGATGCGGTATTCAAGCAGACGGGAATCATAAGGGCCGAGGACTTCGAGCACATGTTCGACATGGCAAAGGCCTTTGCAAAGTGCAAACTCCCGAAGGGGGACAGAATAGGAATAATAACCGATGGCGGCGGCGCTGGAGTGATGGCGAGCGATGCTGTTGCAAAATTTGGTCTGAAGATGGCAGAGCTGAGTGAAGAAACACTGAAGTTTCTTAAAGAGAACTTCCCGCCGCATGCTGTGGCAGGAAACCCCACCGATGTCGTTGGTGATACAGATGCTCAGAGATACAAGGTAGCGATTGAGGCGTTTGTAAACGACCCGAATGTGGATGCGATAGTCATAATAACCCTGTTCCAGGTGCCGCTCCTTGATGAGATGGAGCTTATTGACATCCTTTCAGAATACGCAAAGAAGAGCGATAAGCCAATAGTTGCAGTCGCCATGGGCGGCAAGAAGACAGAACACTATGCAGGAATCCTTGAGGATAGGGGTGTTCCGGTCTACCCAACGCCTGAGAGAGGCGTAAGAGCCATGGCTGGACTTGTTCAATATGCCAGATATCTTGGAAGGAGGAAGGAGTGATTTTTCTTTTTACTCCTTTGTCTGGGGGGAAGAAAAATGAAGGAAGAGGCTCTGAAAATAATTGAAGATGTTTTGGCCCAGGGCAGGAAGTCCCTGGTTGAGTTCGAAGCCAAGGAAATTTTAAAAGCTTACGGTCTGCCGGTTCCGAATGAGAAGCTTGCAAAAACGCTTGAGGAAGCCCTGAGGTATGCGGAGGAAATAGGCTATCCGGTTGTTCTGAAGCTGATGTCACCGCAGATACTCCACAAGAGCGATGCAAGGGTTGTTCTTCTGAACATAAAGAACCCCGAGGAGCTCAAGGAGAAGTGGGAGGAGATACATGAAAATGCAAGAAAATACCGGCCGGATGCAGAGATTCTGGGCGTTCTCGTTGCTCCGATGCTCAAGGTCGGCAGGGAGATCATCATAGGGGTAACTGAAGACCCGCAGTTCGGCCACGCACTCATGTTCGGTCTTGGAGGAATCTTCGTCGAGATTCTTAAGGACGTTACGTTCAGAATAATACCCATAGAGGAGAAAGATGCCTGGAAGATGCTCAGGGAGATAAAGGGCTACCCGATCCTTGCAGGAGCCAGAGGCGAGCCTCCCGCAGACATGAAGGCAATAGTTGATCTGATGCTCAAGGTCTCAAAGCTCATTGACGACCTGCGGGACTACATAAAGGAGATGGATTTAAACCCCGTCTTTGTGTATCCTGAGGGCGAGGGCGCAGTAATCGTCGATGCAAGGATCATCCTGAAGTGAGCTTTTTATCTTTTTTATTTGTTGGGAATTAATCAGCCCTCACATACCTCAGCGACGCAAGGAAAACCAGCAGCACCGCAATCCCGAAGGCTCCGATAAATGCAAACCCTGCTCTGAGTCCGAGGAAGCCTATCAGAACCGGCCCGGCGGCCTGACCGATGTCCTTTATGCTCTCAAGGAAGCCGAGGGCGGTTCCGCGGAGCTTTGAAATTTCAGTGGCAAGGGGCTTTGTTGAGGCCTCGCTTATCGAAGCGCCGAGTGAAAACAGAACAGCACCTGAGATTATCAGTGAAAGAGAACCGGAGAAAGCAAAGATCAGCATAGTCAGCCCAACGAGGCTCATTCCGGCTGTTATAGGTTTTATCCGCCCAATTCTGTCGCTTAGATAGCCGGCGTAGGGCTTCACAGCCGCCATTATTGATATTTCAAGAGTCAGTATCAGCCCAGAGAGCCATGCCTTTCCCTGCAGGTAGTAGAAGAGGGGTAGAAACGTCTCTATTCCCTGGTACGCCATGTATATGGCGGCATCGAGGAGGCCCACAAGGAGCAGCGCGCCGCTGAAGGAGAACTCGAACCTCTGGAGGTGCCTTCCTGTGTCTGGAAATTTAAACGTCAGTGCAAATGCCACCATGCCTGTGAGGGAGCAGAGGATAAAGACCGCGGAGAAGCCGAGGAGGTAGATTATGCTCCCTGCAAGGATGGGAGCGAGGGCGCGGCCAACGAGTGTCGCGGAGCTCATGAGCCCCATGAACGTGCCCTTCCTGTCGGGATAGAGGTCGCTTATGAGCGCAAAGGAGACCGGAACGAATATTGCCGTTGCAACGCCGTAGTAAACCCTGACAAGGGCTAGAACAAGGGCATCTTTTGCGAGGAAGTAGAGGAGGGGAGCGCTCAGAAAGACAAAGCCGCTCATCTTGAGGAGCCTTCTGCGGCCGTAGATGTCGCTGAGAAGACCGGAGGAGAAGTTCACCAGTATCCCGGTTACTGTAGATGCCGCGGCCACGAGACCTATCTCCTCCTTGGCCAGTCCAAGGCTCTGGGCGTAGAGGGGCAATGTTGGGGACTTGCTCATCGTTGAGCCGAGTATTGCAAAGAGCCCTGCAATGAGGAGGATGCGAAGCCCTTTCAATGGCTACATCTCCAGCGATTACTGTCCTGGATTTCCTGCTTTTTGAGTTAGTTGAGTCAGGTATGCAACAAGCTCTCCGGTATCCACGGAGAATGTTTTCCCGTAGTTTTTCAGGCTCAGGGATTTCACAATGGTGAGTGTGAGTTTTCTTCCAGCAAATCCCAGCCTGAACACCCTTGTGGCAGGCTCCCTGATGTCCTCAAGAATGCTCTCCGTGAGCATGTCCCTGTTGACGAATACTATCTTTATCTCATCATCAGGGCAGGATGTCAGGAGCAGACGGCACACGGTAGATGCAGGTATCTCCGGCTTGATGGTTATCAGCTTCTCAAAGCCTAAGGTTACAACCAGCTTCATGCCCTGTATTGTCTTTACTGCCTCCATATATTCCATGTGCCATACAAAGGGGGTATCCAACAAGCTTATGCGCCTGATAACACTTCCCCGGGGCATTATTCCCCCGAATTTTATGACAGGAATCTCATTGACCCATCCGGTCTGAATCCCCATTATCTTAAGATGGGAAAGCACCACATGAAGTTGGTCGAAGATGTCACTCACTATTACGTTCATCTCATCTCTTCTGCTGAGGATAATGAGGAGCACGACGAGATGGACCGGATCGAGGGATGAGTATTCCACAACCACAAGCTCCCCGGGCTGAATTCTTTTAATGCTCTCAAGGGCTTCTTTGATATTCTTCTCTGCTGGCATTTACTCACCTCCCGAGATTAAATAATCCCTGAAGCTACAGGGGTCGACACTAATCTCTGCACCATATTCTCCAAGATGTGCGGATTTTACAACGGTTATAAGGAGCTTATCCCCCTCCATCTTCGCCCTAAGAACCCGGGTTGAGAGTGCCTCTGCCTCTTTTAACCCCATTTCCATTACCCTTTTTCTGTTCAGAAAAACAAGGCCCTTTGTGATCGGGTTGCCAATCAGGGGATATATAACACCTGCAAAAAAAGCTTCTCTTTCCATGCTGTTCTTTTCCATTTTTTGCAGGAGTTCCGTCGCTCCCACAACGATTCTTATAAAAACTTTATCGCCGCTTATCTCCTGAATTTTCTGCATGGCTTCCATAAATCTGCTCCTGAAGATTGAAAACTCCGTTATCTCATCTACTTTTGTAACTATGTTACCGATGTCCATTTCCCCTCCAATTTTCATCACAGGGGCGTTCTCGATGTCTCTTGTATCTATACCCAAAAGCTTGAGCTTGGTGTGCATCACATAGAGCCCATCAAGCACATCTATTATAAGGAAAGGAGTCTTTCTAAGTCTTGCATACTTTAGAACCATCTGAAAAAGCAGATGAACCGGTTCTTTTGAGGTGTATTCAAGTAGAACAAGCTCCCCCGGCTGTATCCCATCCATATAATCAAAAAACATTTTCTCGAATCTCCAAGACATTGGCGCACCTCCTCGTATTATTTTCAACATACAGCCTAAAAAGGATTTCGTAAATAAACAGCGAATTGGCGTGATAATGTTCTGAAGCCGCTTTTCATTCATCTTTCTCAGTTGCAGGTGTGACCCTCTGGATATAACCGATGATATCATGGACTATTACCAGATCAACTGCAGCGCTTATCCCTGAAAGGATGTCCCCGGCCATCAAGTAGAGCACCGAGAGGAAGAGGTCTATCCCCTTGTATATCAGGGTTGCCTTTACAGCACTCCTGTTTTCCCTGGTCAGACCAGAAGCTAGGAAAAAATTCAACAGTGCAAAGAGCACATAAACGGTGTAATACCCGGTCTGATATGCGAAGTAAAGCAGAAAGAACCCCTGAAGAAAAAGAAGATATGTGGAAATCCTTAATTCCTTCATTTTTCTCCCAGATATTTCTCAAAGGCCTCCACATATTTAAACCCATCGTCCGGGAAGATGAGGACGTAGGTTCCATCACCGAGCTCATCCGAGACGAGTTCATAGGCCTTAACAACAGCACCCGAGCTCAGGCCTATGAGCAGGCCGTCTCTCCGGGCAACGCTGATCGCTCCCTCTATGGCCTCGTTCCGGGTCACCTCCACGACCCTGTCCACCTCGACCTTGAAGTACCACTTGGGTTTGGTCTCAAGGCGCTTGATTCCGGGTATCTTCTCGCCCTCTGCAGGGACGACTCCCACAACCTTCGTTCCGTAGCGCTCCTTGAAGTACTCAGCCAGCCCAGCTATGTGGCCCGACGTCCCTATGCCCGCCATGATGACGTCCGGCTCTTTTCCAACGGCCTTCAGCTGCTCCTCTATCTCTCTGGCTGTGAAGCGGTAGTGGGCCTCGAAGTTGTCGTCGTTCTCGAACTGGTTGAGGTTGACCGCACCGGCCTTTCCCGCCTCCTCCTGAACAAACTTCACCATCACCGGGTCTATGGTCTCGAAGTCCGTCATGACGACCTCGGCACCGAGAACCTTCAGAAGAATCTGCGTTGCTCTGGGCGTTGGCTTCGGCAGGTATGCCCTGAACTCTATCCCCAGAACATTGC
>WAPO01000045.1 GCA_015520705.1 Thermococcus sp.
ATGGAGAGAGCATAGAAGCTGGCTCTCCGGTTAATATAACCGTTGTTCTTTATGCCGTTCCACACATGCTTTGTTATAACTGGGTAAAGTGGCCTTTGCCTCAAGAATTCTTCTAAAAGCCAGATATTGGAGGCATTGACTGACAGGGAAGTATTGAGAGCCTCACGAATCTGGTCGTCGAGGAGTATAGAAGCGTGGAGCTTGGGGATGCCTATATATTCGACATAGTTAAGTTTGTTCTTACCGACATTGGCCTCTATGAGATACATGTTTTCAAGAGAGAACTTGCTCTTTGTTTCTACGAGTTCATCAATAATGGCAGACCAAGTGATCTTAAGTAATCTCCCCTGTAACTTCCCTTTTGATACTTCAATCTTTGTTCGAATTCTTTTGTTTATGGAGTAACATGAAACAATTTCTGGTGTATAGAACATAATTCCATTTCCATAAATTGGGAAAAATGATTCAAAGAATGTCAAAAATAATATGTAGACCGGAAATCCGGCGGGCAATAGCTTTTTGAGCTCCTTAATTCCTGGCAAGGAAGTATAGCTGACATTAGGGAACTCGCCCGGAGAAAATAAGAACGGATTAATCGTTGAGTCAGGGAATATTTCATACGTTATTAACTGGCCCCTTCTGTTTATAGTGTCCTTAAAATTCGTATAAATGCTCGATAAAGATTCTCTAAGTTCTTCTCTAGAAGCGTGTACTTTATATTTCCTGAAAATATTATTGAGTGCCTTTGATTTTGAGATTCCTGTGTTAAGTGCATTCTCTATCTCTCGGATAAAATCAATGGGATCTAAATTGTTCTGTTTACTTAAGTTCAAGAATTTTGTTAGTCTTCCCCTGAGTTTATCCTCCTCACCTTCCTTATATTTAATCCCAAGTAACAACTTAATTTTGTCAACATCTTCATGGAGCAGACCCATGAGATACATAAGTACTGTGTATTCATCCCTTTTAGTAGGGTTATAAAGATAGAAATTTCTCTCATTAGCATTAGGATGAATTACGAATTGGTTGTTATCAGGTAGCATCTTCAAAATTCTCTCCATATCATTTGGCTTTTTGCTTACTGTTAGGAGTTTAAGTTCTACTGCATTCTCTAAGATATCTTTTAGCTTTTCATTTAACTCTGTAGTCATGTCTTTTGGAACCACATGATAGACCCACTCTGAATCAATGAAATAGTTGTGGTACTGGTCGCTAAACTTCATGTAATCTTTGAGAACTTCTTCAACACGTTTTTTGAATTCTTGCCTAATCTTAATCTGCATGTCCTCCAAGAGGGATATATACTCGGCTAGTTCAGATATAAACTCATCAAGTTCAGTAACTTGCTGTTGAAGCTTGCTAATGTCCTCTTGTATTTTCTGGATTTTTTTAGCGGACTTCTCAGAATTCAACTTCTTTTCTTTATCGGAAAGTTTGTTAATTGTCTTCTGCTTTTTAGTCTCAGCTTTTTTAATTAGGTTCCTGAGCTCCCTCTGTTGCTTATAGATCCCACTTATAACACTTCTCCTAAATATGTAAGCCAGCGGGAAATACCCATAGTACACCTTCTCCGGCTCTTCCTTAATTCTTCTCTGAAGTTCTTCCAAGTCCCAACCGTAGACTTCCTCCATCAAATTAACAAAACCCAAAATCCCAGCATCGATAAACCAGTTGCCCGTGAACCTAAGCTCTTCTCTTTCTCCCATCAACCTTCACCATCCCAAAGCCGAGTGAGTTCTTCTCCCCGAAGCCGGCCTGATAGCCGACCCTCAAAAGTCCTTCATCGCCGTAAGCCCTGAACACGAGGTGCCAGGTGATCTGATAAATTCCCGGCTTCACCTGAAGGCGCTTTGACCTCGCGTTAAGAACCTGAATCTCAAAGTCCCCAGGAGGCTTTCTGCCGTGAATAAGGAGATATTTCTCCCTCAGATTCTCCTTCAGGTTTTCATAGAACTCTTTCTCGCTTGGACTGAGGTCGTAGTGCTTCAGCTTTCCGAACTGGGGCTTCAAAGTGGTGACCGCTATCGGAGAGAGCGTTGAAAACGTCCTGCCGCTCAGCCTCCTCGGTTCAGCAAGTGCTTTCACCTCCTCGGCAATAAAGCGCTCACCCCATAGCTTCACTTCCGGCTCCTGCAAAAGGCCGCCTATGAACGCCTCGGCTATCTCGGCAACCGGCGTTGAGAAGTAGAAGAAGGCCTTCCCCATTCCGAGGAAATAAGGCTCTCCTCTGAGGGTTTTTCTCCTCTCCGCCATGAAGAGCGAAAATGTGAAGAGCTTTGGCGTCTTGGGCCTGTGGAGCTGGAGGCTTAGTTCGGGATTTGCTCTCTGAATCCTGTGGTATATTAACCCCTGCAGGTAGTGGAGGTGATTGTATGGAACGCGAAAGCTTTCCCCTCCATCGCTCCGAAGCCGAATTAGAAACCTCATTATCCCCACCATATAATGAGCTGCAGTAATATGAATTTAATTTGTGGTAAGATGTTATAAACCTTTCTGTTATTTAAACTTTAATTAGTTAAAACATTTGCACACATCTGAGCAACCGATAAAGGAGAATGTTTTATAACCTGTGGGATTTTAGTAATCCCTATGAAGCGCGAAGCCTTGGGGACGCTTTTGGCCGCTGCAGGGGCACTTCTCTACGGTCTTGAGCCCGTTGTGATAAAAGCGAATCCCTCAAATCCCATCAGCTTTGCGGCATTCTCCGCTCTTTGCGCCTCCATAATTCTCTGGCTCTTTCTAACAGCCAGTTCGCAGTGGAGGGAAATCCGGGAAAGGCCTTCACACCTCAAAAAAGCCTTTCTGATGGGACTCTTCGGAACTGCACTTGCATACATATCCTACTCCTACGGGGCGCGCCTCAGCACAGCCATAAACGCCTCCCTGATAACGAGGAGCGAGGTTCTCTTTTCATTCCTTCTCTCATGGATATTCCTCGGTGAAAGAATAACGAAAAGGCTCATTTCTTATGCTCTAATAATCCTCTCAGGTCTGGTTCTTGTCATAACGCAGGGAAAACTCATCGAGCCCCATCCCGGCGACCTCCTCCTTCTCCTCGTTCCCCTCTTCTGGCAGAGCGGCCATGTGATAGCCAAGCGCCTCCCGTACAGCCCTTACACAATAGCCACCCTGAGGAACACCTTCGGCTTTCTGATTCTGCTGCCCCTCGCCATTCTCACCGGGCCCGAGTTCCCAAAGCTGGCCATTGCCGAAGGCATCATAATAGCCCTCGGTCAGGTCATATG
>WAPO01000046.1 GCA_015520705.1 Thermococcus sp.
CTAACGAAGCGTTCTTGCTAAAACCGATTAAAAAGGAGGAATGTCAAATGGCACAGTTAAGCGGTCAGCCTGTTGTTATTCTGCCTGAGGGAACTCAGAGGTATGTTGGAAGGGATGCGCAGAGGTTGAACATTCTCGCGGCAAGAATCATAGCCGAGACTGTAAGAACAACCCTCGGTCCAAAGGGAATGGACAAAATGCTCGTCGACAGCCTCGGGGACATCGTCATCACCAACGACGGTGCCACCATCCTCGACGAGATGGACATCCAGCATCCGGCTGCTAAGATGATGGTTGAGGTTGCTAAGACTCAGGATAAAGAAGCCGGTGATGGGACTACCACGGCAGTCGTTATTGCTGGAGAGCTTCTCAGGAAAGCCGAAGAACTCCTCGACCAAAACATACACCCGAGCATCGTCATCAAGGGCTATGCTCTCGCAGCTGAGAAAGCTCAGGAGATACTCGAGGGCATCGCCAAGGAAGTTGATGTTGAAGATGTTGAGACCCTTAAGAAGGCCGCCGTAACTGCCATCACCGGAAAGGCCGCCGAGGAGGAACGCGAGTATCTCGCTGGAATAGCTGTTGAGGCTGTCAGGCAGGTCGCCGAGAAGGTCGGCGACAAGTACAAGGTCGACCTTGATAACATCAAGTTTGAGAAGAAGGAAGGAGGAAGCGTCAAGGACACCCAGCTCATAAGGGGCGTCGTCATCGACAAGGAGGTAGTCCACCCGGGAATGCCCAAGAGGGTTGAGAAAGCCAGGATTGCCCTCATTAACGAGGCTCTAGAAGTCAAGGAGACGGAGACAGACGCCGAGATCAGGATCACCAGCCCGGAGCAGCTCCAGGCCTTCCTTGAGCAGGAGGAAAAGATGCTCCGCGAGATGGTGGATAAGATAAAGGAGGTCGGAGCAAACGTAGTCTTCGTCCAGAAGGGCATCGACGACTTGGCACAGCACTACCTTGCTAAATATGGAATCCTCGCCGTCAGGCGCGTTAAGAAGAGCGACATGGAGAAACTCGCCAAGGCCACCGGGGCGAAGATAGTCACCAACGTGCGCGACCTTACAAGCGAAGACCTCGGTGAGGCTGAGCTCGTCGAGCAGAGGAAAGTAGCTGGAGAAAACATGATCTTCGTTGAGGGCTGCAGGAACCCGAAGGCAGTTACAATACTTGTCAGAGGCGGCACCGAGCACGTGGTCGACGAGGTTGAGAGAGCGCTCGAAGATGCCGTTAAGGTCAGCAAGGATATCATTGAAGACGGCAAGATTATCGCCGCTGGCGGCGCTCCAGAGATTGAGCTGGCGATAAAGCTGGATGAGTATGCTAAGGAGGTTGGAGGAAAGGAGGCTCTGGCAATAGAGAACTTTGCCGAGGCTTTAAAGATAATCCCAAGGACTCTGGCAGAGAACGCCGGCCTCGACCCGATTGAGACCCTCGTAAAGGTCATAGCAGCACACAAGGAGAAGGGCCCGAGCATCGGTGTAGATGTCTTCGAGGGCGAGCCGGCAGACATGATGGAGCGCGGCGTTATAGCGCCGGTCAGGGTCACAAAGCAGGCCATCAAGAGCGCCAGTGAGGCGGCAATAATGATCCTCAGAATCGACGACGTCATAGCAGCGAGTAAGCTAGAGAAGGAGAAGGAAGGCGGCAAAGGCGGTGGCACTGAAGACTTCAGCAGCGACCTCGACTGAAAGCTTTAAGCTTTAACCCCTCCAACTTTTCTGTTCTTTGTTCTTCTTGATTTTGACTGAAGTTTTTGGAGCTCGAGTAAGTTTTTTAAGGAATCTTTAATTCCCTCCTTGGAGATAAAACACAGTAGGGTGTTTTCCATGAAGGTTATAGGAGTCGATCCGGGAACGAAGAGCTTCGATGTGATGGGACTCGAGGATGGAAAGATAAAGCTCGATCTCACCTTCCCGAGCGAAGTGGTCGCTGAGGCACCGGAGAAAATCGTCAAGGCCATCGAGGAGTTTGGGGCGGAACTCATAATTGGACCTTCGGGCTACGGAGTTCCGCTGAAGCACATAAGTGAGCTTACCGAGAGAGACCGCTTTGAAATGACGCTCGTGAGAGAAGAGGAGATGAAAGAAATCCCCGTCCTCATCGGATTGCAGAAGATGGTAAGCGAGATGGCCGAGAAGGGCATGAACGTCTGGTTCATCCCAG
>WAPO01000047.1 GCA_015520705.1 Thermococcus sp.
ACGGAAGACCATAGAGGAGTTCGGCTACCAGTTCCTCGGTGTTGAGGGCGAGGAGAGCATGGACATAGAGAGGGAAGCACGGGAAAAGCACCTGAAAGACATGAAGAACAAGCTTGCTATGGCATGGGTTTTTGGGGGCATCATAACGTTCATGACCTACCGCTGGCTGCTGGGGCTGCACTTTGAGATTCCCTACATGCTCTGGATACAGTTTGCACTAGCGACGCCTGTGATAGCATACTCCGGGAAGGATATGTTCCTCAAGGCGGTGCGCTCCCTGAAGCACAGGACGCTCAACATGGACGTGATGTATGCCATGGGTGTTGGTTCGGCCTACACGGCAAGCGTGCTCGCAACTATGGGAGTTCTCCCGAGGGACTACAATTTCTATGAGGCAAGCGTGCTCCTGCTGGCGTTCCTGCTCCTCGGAAGGTATCTCGAACATGCGGCAAAGGGCAGAACGAGTGAGGCCATAAAGAAGCTCATGGGCCTCCAGGCAAAGAAGGCAACCGTAATCAGGGATGGGAAGGAGATTGAAGTTCCTGTGAGTCAGGTCAAAGTTGGGGACGTCGTAATCGTCAAGCCGGGCGAAAAGATACCCGTCGACGGCGTTGTGCTTGAAGGCGAGAGCTACGTTGATGAGTCCATGATTACAGGAGAGCCGATTCCTGATCTGAAGAAGAAGGGCGACGAGGTAATCGGAGGAACGATAAACAGGAACTCCGTGCTCAGGATTGAGGCCAAGAGGGTCGGCGGAGACACGGTCTTGGCGCAGATCATCAAGCTCGTTGAAGAAGCCCAGAACACGAGGCCGCCCATCCAGAGGATAGCAGACAGAATCATAACCTACTTCATCCCCGTAGTGCTGACGGTGGCGGTGTTGTCCTTCATCTACTGGGGCTTTATAGTCAAAGAGCCTCTAATCTTCGCCTTCACCACGCTTATCAGCGTGCTCGTCATAGCCTGCCCGTGTGCCTTCGGTCTCGCAACTCCAACGGCTTTAACAGTCGGAATGGGTAAGGGTGCTGAGCTCGGCATACTCATTAAGAACGGCGAGGTGCTTGAGATAGCGAGGAAGGCAACTGTTGTGCTCTTCGACAAGACGGGAACAGTCACAAAGGGACAGCCGGAGGTTACTGATGTTATCACGTTCGGCATGGACGAGAAGGAGCTCATAAGGCTCGTGGCATCAGCTGAGAAGCGCTCGGAGCACCCGCTTGGAGAGGCAGTAGTCAGGAAGGCGGAGGAGCTCGGCCTTGAGATTGAGGAGCCGGAGGAGTTTGAAGCTGTCACAGGAAAGGGCCTCAGGGCAAAGGTCGGAGGAAGGGAAATCCTCGCGGGGAACAGGAAGCTCCTCAGAGAAGCCGGATACTCGGTGGATGACATCGAGAAGACCCTCCACAGGCTTGAGGACGAGGCGAAGACTGCCATAATCATAGCCATAGACGGCGAGATAACCGGTGTGATGGGCATAGCAGACACCATAAAGGAGAACGCGAGGGAGGCTGTGGAGGAGCTCCACAGGATGGGCAAGAAGGTCGGCATGATAACGGGTGACAACAGGAGAACCGCGAAGGCAATAGCGAAGCAGCTTAACATAGACTACGTTTTGGCCGAAGTCCTCCCGCAGGACAAGGCCAACGAAGTGAAGAAGCTCCAGGAGAAGGGTGAGGTGGTGATATTCGTCGGGGACGGCATAAACGACGCTCCGGCACTGGCTCAGGCAGACATAGGAATAGCAGTAAGCTCAGGGACGGACATAGCGATGGAGAGCGGCGAGATAGTCCTCATGAGGAACGACATAAGGGACGTCGTCAAGGCAATAAAGCTCAGCCAGAAGACGCTTTCAAAGATAAAGCAGAACTTCTTCTGGGCAATGATATACAACCTGATCCTGATTCCCATAGCTGCCGGGCTTGCATACACCCTGTTTGGAATCGAATTCCGGCCGGAGTGGGCGGCAGGAGCTATGTCCCTGAGCAGCGTGAGCGTCGTCAGCAACTCCCTGCTCCTGAAGAAGGCGAGGGTATGAGGTGATACCATGATCAGAGAGTTTGATGGAGATTTCGACCGGGTTAAGAAGGCAAAGTATGCCCTCCTCTGGTTTTCTTCTCCCGGCTGCCCGCCGTGCAGGATGATTGAGCCCTTCATGCACGAGCTCAGCGAGGAGTATAAAGAGGTGGAGTTCTGGGAAGTGGATATAGAAAAGTATTACAGGCTGGCTCAGATGTTCGAGATACTGAACGTCCCGACTCTCGTTTACCTGAGGAATGGCAGGGAAGTTGGGAGGCAGAACCTGATCCGGAGAAAGGGAGAAGTTGAGGAGATGATCAAACAGCTTACAGGGAGCTAATATGCCTACTTTCTAATTTTGTTGTTTGGAAAGATTTATTAGGAAAGACATCAACTTACCTTGAGGTAGGGTATATGTTTGGAGTCCTTGATCGTATTCTTCAGGAGGTATTTTCCTGCATGGCTTCCTTTGTGGAGGTTTGTGAATGAGATTGGGTATACCTCAGCTTGATAAATTTCTTGGTGATATACAACCAGGTAGCACTGTCCTTGTTTCAACCATTGGAGAGCTTGGCATTGAGATAGTTATCACAGCTATTAAGGAAAACAGGGAGAAAAGCGTGGTATTTGTGACACCCCGTATAAGAAAGCAACTGGAGCAGATTCCGAAACTCAGGGATATCTCATACTTTACCCTTGGAGAGGATTTCGCTCCTCAGGAGCTGTTCGAGATAACCCGCATAGGAAGGGAGATACTTAAGAATTACATGGTGGGTGTGCTTTTTCTTCAGCCCCTTCTCATCTTTCATTCCCCCGACATGGTTTACAGGGTCTTCTCAGAGCTCTCTGATATAGCCCTTAGACATGACCTTATACTGATTTCGATAATAGACAAACGTCTGGTGGATGAAAGAACCCTCGCTTCATTTGAGGAATCCGCAACGCATGTGATTGACATAGTTGAAGTCGTTGAGGGGTTCAGGGTGATTCGCGGGCTCAGGATTAAAAAGTCTCCCCGGGGCAGCACGGACTTCTACAGGCTGGAAATTGTGAATGGAAAGATCATCATAGGTGAGGCAATTGAATAGTGCTTTTCTTCTGCGCATTTGCGCTGACTTCTCTTTGTAACACTTAAAAGGTGAAACGTATGAACGGGTATCAGATTATAATGAGCATTGATGGCGCTCTTACACTGTTGGGCATAGCGTATGTCCTGTTTATCTTTAAAAAACTCGGCCGTTATAGCACCACTGGTAGAACGGTAATGGTTGGCCCTCTCTTTGGCGGAATCCTTATAGCGATAGGCTTTCTGGGTAGTATGCAAGTGATTAAAGGGAGTGTAAGAACGTTCTTCCTTGTTCTTCTCTTGATAGGTCCTGGCATAGTGATGTATCCTCTAAATAGGACTGAAATGTTCATTCCAACAAAAAAATTCACCCTCCAGTTCTTTTTAATGCTGCTTACACTCTTTATCTTTCCCAGGTTCCCTGATCCCAGTGTGGAGATTTTCTACCTTGGCACACTCCTAGCGCTCCTTGCCCTCATACACTCTCTGGTTCGGCTTCGGATTCTCTCTCCCTTCCTGAGATACTGCCTGACAGCTTCTTCATGGCTCCTTGTGCTCTACAGCTGGCTCAGGGTTTTTGTGAATAAAACTTCCCTAAATCCAATTTCAGTTCTAATACTTCTCGTTTATTCCTCAGCCCTGATGCTTTGGATATATTCAGCCATGGGAATCTACGACTACCTGAGGAGGTGGCTTTAATGATAGCTCTGGCCATTTCCTACCTGATGATAGGTGTTGGAATCTTTGCGGTCTCAATATCATGGAAACTGAAAAGTCCCCAGGCTTTCATACTCCGGTTGCTCCCTGTGTTCTTTGTTTCAGCCTTTTTCCTGGATTTTGTATTTCCAGGTGTAGGGGAGCTGCTGGCATTCATTGGAGCCGCAGTAGTCTTTATCATGGTGATAGCATTTCTACACGGCACAATGGGGAGATGGAGTGGAGGCTACATCACCATAATAATTCTTGTTACTGCGGTATGCTTATGGCGGGGGGCCTGGTGCTTCCTCCCTTCCACCGCCGTTGTTTTGGGGGCGACCGTCCTTTGTGGAGTGAAGCTTGGCATGATTCTGCACTGGGGGCACAAGGATGTGCTGCTGCTTTCGGCTTCTTTCTTTTTCCTCAGCATACCTTTTTACATGATTGATTATCAGGTCGTCAGCGAGATGATGTTTTTTAACGGAACGCTGCTCTTTGTCCTTCAGCTTTTTGAGAGCTCTAAAATCCTGAAGAGCATGAAAATCAGGAAAATGTCTGCTAGATGGCTACGATAAGATTTGGTATATTGCCACTGAGATATAAAAAGCTTGGTGTAACAATGCATTTCTTCTCATGGTGCTGTTTAGAAGGAGGGTACTTTGATTTTTGTAACTTTATTTGTCAATTTTTATGTTAAGCTAAAAACAGAAAAAACTAAATATTTTCTCAGAGTAACATTAAACCACTTGGCAAACATGAGTAAATACCATTTATCTGGACTGCATGTTGAATCTGCCTGTGCAGATGGAGGGATTGAATTGTCTTACTGGTATCGGGTATATGAGTATACAAGAGCTAAGTATAACTCTATCAATCAAATTGATAGCGGAAAACAAGGTATTGTCGGTCTAGGAAATTTAGGCATGAATAGGGACTGGGTATTCTTCGTTGACAAGAATGGAACCACTAAATGGCAAAGAATGTCTAGTACTGGTAATTCAGAGCCAATTGAGATTACAGATTTAAAAATTTCGGAGAGGGATAGTGTAGTGGTTCTTGGAAACAAATATTATCCCCAAACGGGACGATCACATATAGCAATTTTTAGTTTTGATCAAAAAGGCACGTACCAG
>WAPO01000048.1 GCA_015520705.1 Thermococcus sp.
CTTTTTTCAAACTCCCACCTCTGGCCCCACTGGAAGCCTCCTCTTGTGAGCGCTTCTTTTTATAAGGTTTTCAACGTGATGCACCTTCTCGACAGGAATTCCGAGTTCTTCGGCAATCTCATGCACAGGCATTTTGAGGTCGACGAGCCGGTGAAGGATTTCATCCAGCAGGCGGTAGCTTATCCCAAGCTCACCCTCGTCGGTCTGTCCTTCCCAGAGGCCGGCGCTCGGTTTCTTTCTGATGATTTTATCCGGAACCCCAAGGAGCTTTGCTATCTCCCAGACCTCGGTCTTGTAGAGGTTTATCAGTGGAGCGTAGTCGCTGGCACCGTCTCCCCATTTCGTGAAATAACCTGTAAGGACTTCGCTTCTGTTGCTCGTTCCGAGGACGAGGAGGTTTCTGGCATTGGCGTGCGCATACAGGAGTATCATTCTGGTTCTCGCCATTATGTTTCCCCTGCTCTTTTCGTCGAGCTCCATGGAGAGTGTTTTCTCAAAGGACTCCACGATGGGTTTGATGCTGATGAGCCTGTGCTCAATACCGAGGGTTTCACATACAAGCTTTGCATCTTCAACATCCTGCGTTTCATAGTATGGCATTATCAATCCCAGGACTCTTTCCCTGCCTAGGGCTCTGACTGCGAGATACGCGGTGGTTGCACTGTCTATTCCACCGCTTATGCCTATAACGACACCTTCTGCTTTTGCTTCCTCAACCTTTTGGGCTATAAATGAAACCAGCTCCTCAACAAGGGAGTTGTAGTCAAGCCTTCTCATTCCCACCACCTTTTATCTCTCCCATGAATTTTATATACCCCATCATGGCAAAGGCACTTCCCACGATCATCAGGATAAATGCGGGAAGTGAAAGCAGGGAATATGGATATCTTATACCACTCATGCTGTAGGTATAATTAACTTTTCCGTATTCCACAGTTATATGGGGGATTGAGTAGAGCTTAAATGTAACCGTGTCGTTGGAAAATGTGTGGCTCGTCAGGTTTCCGCCATGATAGAGGATCACGCTTGCATTGGACGAGTGCATTATCAGGGTGCGATTTTCAACATAGTATCTCTCATCAAAGGAGGTGTTTAACACATAGCTCCCCGGATTCAGAACACCTTTATCGCTGTATCTGCCAGGATAGGCTACCATCGCTATCATGGACAGTATGAGAGCTATGAATAGCATCAAAAGTCCGGCTTTTATCAGCGGCTGCCTCAGAGCTTCCCTGAATGTTACCATCTCATTCACCCAGAAATCTGAAGGAAAAATAGGAAAAATCAAATCTTACCGACAAGGTGGCATTCGGCAAAATGGCCGTGTTCATATTCAACAAGCTGTGGGTGTTTGCTGTCGCAGAGTCCCATCTGGGCATAAACGCATCTCGGGTGGAACCTGCATCCAGGGGGTATGTCAACTGCACTCGGGACTTCACCTCTTATGGGGAGTTCCTTGATGATATTTCTCCTCTCTGGCTTTGGTTCCGGAACGGCTGCGAGCAATGCTCTCGTGTATGGGTGGAGCGGATTGTCTATGACCTTCTTTGCTGGCCCCATTTCAACTACCCTTCCGAGATACATGACCGCTATATAGTCGGCGAAGTATCTGGCTGTTGAGAGGTCGTGGGTGATGTAGAGGTATGTGACCCCCATCTTTTCCTTGAGTTCTTTCATCAGCTCAAGAACTTCCGCTCTAATTGAAACGTCAAGCATTGAAACTGGCTCGTCTGCGACTATAAAAGTCGGGTTGAGGATGAGGGCTCTAGCTATAGCAACCCTCTGCCTCTGGCCACCTGAAATCATGTGAGGGAATCTGCTAACATAATCCTCCGGTGGTGTTATCTTGACCATTTCAAGTGCCTTGAATATGAGCTCCTCCCTCTCTGCCTTTGTTTCACCGATTCCATGTATGAGGAGCGGTTCCTCAAGGACATCGAAGATTCTAAATCTTGGGTTAATAGAGGAGAATGGGTCCTGGAAGATTATCTGAACCTTTCTTCTGTATGCCTTAATCTCTTCCGCTGTTTTAAGTTCTGTAACGTCGTGTCCCTCAAGGTATATCCTACCTGCGGTAGGTTCGAGGAGCTTAACCACGAGCTTGCCTGTTGTTGTCTTACCGCACCCGCTCTCTCCAACGAGAGCAAAGACCTCCTGCTTTCCAACTTCAAAGCTTATGTCATCAACTGCTCTGACAAACTTTGGGGGCTCACCTTTCAGAGCACCTATGAGGCCTCTCTTGATCGGGAAGTATTTCTTAAGGTTTTCAACTTTTAATATTGGTTCCGCCATTTTTCATCCCTCACAGCAGCCAGCATGCGGCGTAGTGGTCTTTATCAACTTCTTTCAGCTCAGGCTCCTGTTCCTTACATATCTGCATCGCATAGGGGCATCTCGGGTGGAATCTGCATCCCTTTGGAGGTGTTATCAGGTTCGGTGGCTGTCCTGGAATGAACTCAAGTCTTTCGACATCCTCGTGCAGTCTCGGAATTGATGCGAGCAGCTTCTGCGTGTATGGGTGGGCGGGTTCGTAGTAAATCTTCTCGCTGTCGCCAATCTCTATTATTTTGCCGGCATACATGATTGCGACTTTATCGCTGATCTCCGCAAGGATACTCAGGTCATGGGTGATGAATATCATTGAAAGTCCGAGTTCTTTCTTCAGCTTCTTCATGAGGTTTATTATCTGGGCCTGAACAACGACGTCGAGGGCTGTTGTGGGCTCATCGGCAATCACAACCTCAGGCTCAAGCAGCAGTGCAGTTGCTATGATGACACGCTGCTTCATACCACCTGAAAGCTCATGCGGATAGCGGTAGACTATGTCTGATGAGAGTCCAACAAGCTCAAGATATTTCTGGGCCCTGTCAAGGGCTTCCTCCTTTTCCATTCCTTTGTGATAGATTAGGGGTTCTATCATCTGATAGCCCACGGTATAAACCGGATTCAGGGCGTTCATGGCTCCCTGGAATATCATGGAAATCTTCTGCCACCTAATCTCCTTCCTGAGCACATCTTCTGGAAGGCCAACGATTTCCCTTCCGTCTATCTTCACGCTGCCGCTGACTATTTTTCCGGGTGGTGTTGGCATGCCCATTAAAGTGAAACCGAGGGAGGACTTACCGCATCCGCTCTCGCCGGCAAGCCCCATAACTTCTCCTTTCTTCAGTGTAAAGCTGAGGTCATCAACTGCTTTAACGACACCTTTGTTTGTGAAGTAATACATTTTGAGGTTGTTAACATCAAGGACGTTCTTGGCCATCTTCACAACCTCCTGAGTCTCGGGTTGAGCACTCTATCCATTGCAATACCAATAAGCACGAACGTCAGTGCAACTAGTGATATTGCCACCCCTGGCGGGATAACCCACCACCAGTATCCGTTCAGCGTTGCACTGTTTGTCTGGGCATCGTAGAGTATCTGTCCCCATGTAACCTTTGTCGGATCGCCGAGTCCAAGGAAACTCAGTGAGGCCTCTGTAAGAACGGCACCCGGAACGCTGAGAGCCATTGATGCGAATGCGTATGGCATAATCTGAGGCATTATGTGTTTGAAGATTATCCTGCTCGTTCCTGCGCCGAGGGCTCTTGCCGCTTCCACATAGGTTTCCTCCTTGATCTGGAGGGCCATACTTCTCGCAACCTTCGCTATGCCCGTCCATCCGAACATGACCAGGAGGAAGACTATGGTTATGAGTGTAACGTGTCCCTTGAATGCTGCTGCGAGGAGGATAAGTATCGGCAGTGTGGGAATTGAAGCGACGAACTCGTTAACCCTCTGCATGAACTCATCCTTCCATCCACCAAGGTATGCGCTTGTAACTCCGAAGGCAATTCCTATCAAAACGCTGAGGACTGCAACTGAGACACCTATAACTAAGGAAACCCTAGTTCCCCATACGAGGCCTGCCCAGAGGTCTCTGCCCATGTAGTCAGTTCCCATCAGGCCGTATGTTCTTCCGGTGAAGATAATCTGCATGTTGCTGAAGTCGACCTTATCTCCCGGGTTAAATGTGAAAATCTGGACTTCAAACTTGTATTTTCCCTTGAGCGCCTGCGGGTTTACGAGTATACCCCTCTGAGCCTTGGCGAAGAGAACCTTCATGACATCCATTGTGCTTATTATAGTCTCACGGTTTGACGCAACAACCTTGGGGTCTTCAAACTGGGAAGCCCACATAAAGACGGCCTGCCTCACGCTTCCCATCTTGGCAAGCTGGAAGACTTCACCGCTTGTAAAATCCATATCGAGCAGCTGCACCTTCTTTCCATCGGGCCTGACAACCTTGAGCACTATATGGGCGGGACTTTCTAGATTCGTGAGGTTGACGTTTATGTTTCTGAGGATAATATCCTTCGGTGGGATATCATACCGGTTGTCATAGGTGAATGTGAATGCATAGTATTTCATTCCTGAACCCAAATTCTGACCCTTTGCCTCAAACTTAACATCATTGACCCCCCACACCTCATGAGGAGCGAGCTTCTGACTTGTGAAGTAGTTATACCATGTCGGTGGAACCGTTGTGGGATTACCTTCCCAGTAACTGTGCCACTTCTGTGGAATGTCAGGTGAGGTTATGTATGGGGCCGCTAGAGCTGTGAAGATCAGCAGGACGAGGAGGAATATCCCAAGCAGTCCTCCCTTCTGCCTTCTGAATTCAGACCAGAAGTCCAGAATGCTCGCTTTTAGGTCTACCCATCTCATCTTCAATCACCTCATGTCTTCTGGGATGCACCAACTTTAACTCTCGGGTCGAGGTATCCGTAAAGCAGGTCAGCGAGTATCATTGCAAAGAGGTAGAGCAGTGTGGTCACGAAGGTTATTCCCATAACCAGCCTGACGTCGTTCTGCTGGAGTGCTGTCCAGTAGAGTCTTCCCATACCCGGCCAGTTGAAAACGCTCTCTGTAATGATTGCACCACCTATTGAACCGAGCAGGGCGAATATGGTCATTGTGATAATCGGTGGGGCGGAAGCTCTCAAAGCATGTCCGTAGATGACCTTCCTCTCGGGAACACCCTTGGCTCTCGCGGCCATGATGAAGTCCTCCTGCATAGTGCCTATCATGATGTTCCTTGTGGTCCATGCCCATCCTCCAAAGAGGACGAAGACTATTGTGCCAACAGGGAGAACCATGTGGTAGAGAACGTCAGTATAGTATGCGAAACCTGTCTTCGGCGGGATTGATGTCATGCCTGAACCTGGGAACCAGCCGAGCTTGAATGAGAATATCAGGATTGCCAGCATTCCGAACCACCACATCGGTATGCTGCTCGTGACCATTGCGACTATGGATATTGCTCTGTCGAAGGCACTCCCTGCAATCTGGGCTGCTTTAACACCGAGCAGGATTCCAAGGAATATGACTATTATCTGAGCCGTTGTGAAGAGCAGAATAGTTCTGGGAACTGCTGCCATGATAATTTTGGCGATGTTTGTTTCACCGAATATGGGATTTCTCGTCTGGCCAAAATTCAAGGTTAGGGTATCTTTTGTTCTTTCTAAAACACGAACCCAGAAGGGCTTATCCAAACCATACATCTTCAGCCTCCTGTTGTATTCACGCTCATACCACTGATGATACTTCTGCGGGTCTTTGCTTAAAGCTTGAGCAAGCTGGGGATTGCCCCTTAAATATAAACCTATCTCCTCGTTGATGCTCGATTTAATGTCCTGCTCTGCGACTTTTGTGAAGAGCACTGACACCAGTAGGGTTACCAGCATAAGCACCAGTATCGCATTCAAGATTCTGAACACGATATAACGTCCATATCCCAAACCTCACACCTCCCGTGTATAGACATGTTCATTTGAGGATTTTTTAAGTCATCAACATTTTCAATCATGTAAAACTTTTATATATTTTTCTATTTTTGCTCTTTGACAAAAAAGAGTCTGGGTAATGGAAATTTAAAAAGGGCTTCAACAAACCCTTTAATTCAGAACAGCTTAGAATTAAAAGAAAAGATGAGAAAACGAAAGATTCACTTCCTCCTTCTTAGGAGGAGCGGTATCAGTGCGAGTCCGATTAGTGCTGCTGGGCCACAAACTCCCTTCTTAGTAGTGGTGCTCGTTGATGTTGGAGATGCACTGCTGCTCGGTGAGGCAGATGAGGAAGTTGTTGCTGTAGCTGAAGAGCTGCTCGTGCTTGTCTGTGTCTGGGTTGGTGTGGGCTTGATGACTATGATTGTCTTCTTCTGTGTGAATGAAACCACTCCCTTCATAAGGCCGCCCTTGACGTAGATTACATACTTTCCGCCTTCGAGCTTCTCTGTCTCTGAGCCTGGGATTGTGAATTCAAAGACACCGTCCTTGGTGAGCTTGGCCTCGCCGCTGTAGATGAGGTCGCCTGCTTCGTTTCTGAGCTCAACTGTAACGAATCCCCTGTTGGCCGGCTGGGTGCCCTCAACAGGATACTGGACAACCATGTCTGCTTTAACTGTAACCTTCAGGTCGTTTCCTGCGGTAACTGTTGTCGGAATCTCAAGGCCAGCCAGCTGGAGCTTTGCAAGGAGGAGCTTGTTCTTCCAGTAGTCGAGGGTGAACGGATATGTCGGGTCTCTGAAGGCCTTGAGGGTTATGAACATCTTATCTGGGTCATACTTGTCGATGTAGTATGGACCGTTGCTCACAACAGCGTTGCCGTGGGTGTCCATCCACTTAATGAGAGCTGCATAGCCTGCTGTTGGATCCTTAACTTCGTTCTTGATTGCAGCCGGGACTGCCTTCTCGGCCTCAAGCTTCTCGATGACCTTCTTCAGGTCAGCAACATGGTCTTTGACGAGCAGGTCAAGCTGGGCAATGTTCTCACTCGACTGGCTGAATGAGTACTTCTGTGAAACGCCGTACTCCTTTCCGTGGGCAACGAGCTCGCTCATAGCATACTCAAGCTGCCATGGAAGTGATGGGAACCAGACGTTGTTGGCTGCGGTAACATCGTCAGCAATCGGGTGGGTGTTGTCTGTATAGACAACGTAGGTGTCCTCATCGACGAAGACAAATCCCTTGACAAGCTTGAGTGTCTCACCGATGGCACCCGCAACCTTGTCGTCGTAGTACGGGTCATTCGGCCCATCTCTGTATGCCCAGCTGTAGTAGAAGGCTATATCATACTTGAGGTCTGTCATGCTCATCGGTGTGCCGTCGTGCCAGTTGCTCCACTTGCATGTGTAGGTAATCTTGGCCTTCGCATGCTCACCTGCGTGGGCTGGAATCCATCCCTTGGTCTGGTTGTAAATAACTGCATCATTCGGGACTGTGAAGTTGCCCCTCTCGACTTTGTAGTCACATCTTACCGGGATGTATGTACCTGTTGAGAGGTCTGTGTACATTCCGGGATCGCTGACAACCCTCCATATAGCATTTGAATAGACGTCGTCGAGACCGCCGACAGGGTTGAATGCGCTCATGAAGAGCGAACCGGCTGATGAGAACTCGGCAACGTTAAGCTTCTTGTCCGGGGTTTCGGCGGTTATGAGAGCCCATCTAGTCCAGAGACCGCTTGAAACGTCCCTTGCTATGGCCTTAACCCTCTCCTTGTTGACCGGGAAGTACTCCCACTGCTCGGCGACGAAGACTCTGACTGAGTCCATTATTGCGAGTCCCATGCTTATCTTCTGGAGGTCCCAGTAGTGGGCGACGTCTCCTTCCTTGAGCTCGTAGGTCTTGTTGTTGACTGTGACCTTGTTGAGAACGACGAGCTTTGTAACTTCCTCTACTGTCCAGTCGTAGATTTCTTTGAGCTTGTCCGGTGTGTTGTAGTACTGAAGGTTGAGCTTTTCAATGGCAGCCTCCGGGCCGCCGATGTAGTCGACGAAGTCCTTAACTGTGGTTATCTTGGTTCCGGCCGGATAGGTGTTGGTGTTGCCGTTGAACGGAATCCATCCGTAATACCAGGCAGCGTTGAAGAAAGCAACATAATCATCAGGCCACTTAACGTTTACCGTGCTAACCCAACCACCTGTGTACAGGTTCCATTCATAGTTCTTGGGGTCTGTGCCCCAGACGAGACCGCCAGCCTTTCTCCTGTCGAGAATCATCCTGTCAACTTTGAAGCCGGCATACTTCTCAAGCATGTGTGCTATATAGAGACCCTCTTCCTTTCTCTCATCCTCAACACGGATGATGAACTTAACAGTGATTGGCTTACCGTTGAAGTACCAGTATTCGTTACCGTCTTCAGCTTTCTTCTTTTCAAGCTTGTATCCCTCTTTGGCAAGATCATCGGCGGCTTTCTTCATGGCGTCATCAATCATCTTCTGGGCTTTCTGGATGTCTGCAGCGCCTGTCAGTCCGAGGGCCTTATAAACTGGCTCGAAATACTGGTCTGCACCTGTGCTTGGTCTTATACAACCGAACATTGGAGCACCTGAACCTTGGAGGATGTTCTGGACAATATACTGCCTGCTTATGAGCCAGTTGAGGGCAAATCTTATCTCCTTGATGGCGAAGGGGTTGAAGTACTTCTCATTTCCGACTGTAACGAGATAGGGGTTTCCTGGGTCGTGGTAGATGTTTATTGTAATCTCCCAGTAACCGCTTGCTGTCTTGATGAGTTTGAGGTTCTTCTTAACATCTGCTGGGAGATCCTTGAAAGTGGCTCCCCCGACAGCATGGAGGAATATATCAAGATTGCCCTTTGCAACGTCGGTTATTGCCGATTCCTGATTGGTTCTGGTGCTTATGTAGATAACGTCAGCCGCTGGGCCCTGCTCAGCCGCCGCAAGTGGCGACAGCAACATAACAAAAACAAACAATAAGGCCAAAATTCCGACCTTTCTCATCCTCTAGCCTCCTTCAAGTTTTCATACAACACTGTATCCCATAGGGTATAATGGCATAGAATTATACATCTAAAGACCTTTTAAGAGTTACGTTGTTGTAAAAGTAATGGATTGAAACGCCAGTATATTCCAGCAAATTGACTTTAACAGGACCAAACATAGCCTGTGAGACCAATGCGACGTATGTATCGACACAAAGCAGAAAATCTCGACATGGCATCGTGTATATTTGTTTATAAAAGCTGTTAACAATGTAGAAATCCGTAAAAATCATCTCCGGCCAGATTCTATTTTCTGCACATGATTTCAGACAATCAAAAACCTTAAAACTGGCTTTTTTTAAGGTTCATGCGGGCACCTATGGAAGAGCTCGTTATACATGGCAGGTTTATACTGGATGATGAAGTAGTAACCGGTTATATTGGCATCTCGGATGGTAAAATAGTCAGGTTCTCAAAAACTCCCCTTTCCGGAGAGGAGATAATACGCTTAAAAGGCCATGAGATACTCCTCCCCGGCATGGTTGATGTGCATGTCCACCTGAGGGATTTCAACCAGAAAAGGAAGGAAACAGTTGAAAGTGGCACGAGGGCCGCCCTCCACGGAGGAATTACGACTGTTTTTGATATGCCGAACACGAATCCGCCTGTTATGAACCAGAAAACCTTTGAGAGGAGGGCGAAGCTTTTCGAGAGGAAGTCCTTCACGGACTATGCGCTCGGCTTCCTGATTGCGGGGAACTGCGGTGAAGCTGAGAAGGTTGAAGCAGACTTCTACAAGAGCTTTATGGGGGCTTCAACTGGGGGGATATACTCAGAAAACTTTGTGGAGGATTATTCATGTGCAAAGAGAAGGCTGAGCGTCCATGCAGAGGACTACGAGATGATTCAGAGATTTCCTGAACGACCTGATATTGTTGAGGAGAGGGCGATAGAAAAAGCGCTGAGCGCTGCCCAGAACATTAAAAAACCCCTCCACATATGTCATGTCTCAACAAAAGGAGGTCTATCTCTCCTCCTAAGTTCCCCTGGATGGGTTAGCTTTGAGGTTACACCGCACCATCTCTTTCTAACAGCAGATGACTTCAGAAAAAACAGATTTCTGAAAGTCTATCCGCCTCTTAGGAGCAGGGAAAACATTGATTTTCTCTGGAAAAATATGGACAGGATTCCAGTGATAGCCAGCGACCATGCCCCGCATACCCCTGAAGACAAGGAGGGAGGTGCCGCAGGAATTCCGGGACTGGAAACGGAGCTGGCCCTTCTACTCGATGCATATAATCGGAGGATGATAGGTCTGGAGGACATAGTTAAGAAGACCTCTCTGAATCCTGTGAGAATCTTTGGAATAGAGAACAAGGGATTTGGTATTGGGAGGGATGCTGATCTTATCGTTGTGGATTTGAAGGAGGAATGGAAAGTTAGGCCTGAGGAGTTTTATACCAAAGCTAAATGGAGCCCGTGGGAGGGGAAAAAACTGAAGGGAAAGGTTAGGATGACGATTCTGAGAGGAAGAGTTGTCATGGAGGACGATGAAATCTTAGGAAAGCCTCAGGGGGTTCGTATCAATGTTTCGTAGGGTTAAGATAAAGAAGGTTTCGGATGCTGCAAAGGATGTAAAAACCTTTGATTTTGAAGGAAAGTTTGATTTCGTTCCCGGTCAGTTCATAATGTTATGGCTGCCCGGAGCTGGTGAGAAGCCCTTCAGCCTGACGGACAGAGACAGGATTACAGTGAAGAGGGTCGGTCCGTTTACATCGAGGCTTTTTGAGCTTAAACCAGGTGACTATATCTGGATCAGAGGGCCATATGGGAACGGTTTCAGACCTGAAGGAGATAGGATAGCCCTCGTTGCAGGGGGCATTGGAATTCCTCCCCTGTATGCATTCGCCAGGCTGTGGAGGGAAAGGTTCAATAAAATCACCCTCATATACGGTGCTCGCAGTGAGGAGGAGCTGGCTCTCCTTGATGTTGAGCGCTACGTCGATGAGCTCATAATAACGACGGATGATGGTTCCGCAGGAAGGAGGGGCTTTCCAACGGATGTGCTGAAGGAGAGAAAGGAGGAGTTCGACCACGTATATGCCTGCGGGCCGGAGCCTATGCTAAAAGCTGTTCTAAGGCTCATGGGATACAGAAACGTGCAGGTATCTGCAGAGAGATATATGCGATGTGGAATCGGTGTCTGCGGGAGCTGTGCCCTCGGAAAGTATCTCGTGTGCAGGGACGGTCCTGTATTTGATGGGAAAATGCTTTTGGGAATAATTTAGCTGTTATCAAACCGTAACCTATAAATACGGGTTCGAAAAAAAAAAAACGGTGGTGGTAATGGCTGAAATAAAGGCCATAAAGACCTATCTTGGCGAGATAATTCCTGCAGGGATGCTTCTGGTATCCTATGACCAGTACTCACTCGGATGGCGGCTTGGAATCAAATTTCTGAAGGAGGAGATTGGAAAGGGTGCGTTTGTTATCATGACGAATGTTGCTCTGCCCCTCA
>WAPO01000049.1 GCA_015520705.1 Thermococcus sp.
GGGCGCAAGGATAACCTTTGTGCATCCGAAGAGCACCCGTGGGATTCTCCTTGAGCTCTGTGAAAGGCGCTGATTTGATAATCTAAATAAATAGTAAGAGTTTTTAAACTTAATTTTTTCTTTGAACTTTTAAATTTTCTGAGATATAAACCAACTTTCATGTAGTCTATATTTTAACTGTGGGAAAGTTTTATATAGACTTCACATATTACAATGAATGGTGGTTTGAATGCATGCCATTGAGACTGAGGAACTAACTAAAGTTTATGATGATGTTGTTGCGGTTGATCATTTAAATTTACATATCAGAAAGGGGAGTGTATTTGGATTTTTAGGACCAAACGGTGCCGGGAAAACAACCACTATTCTGATGCTCTTAGGTCTCCTACAGCCCACGGAAGGCACAGCTTTCGTTGGAGGGATAAATGTTCAGGAAAAGCCTGTGGAGGTTAAAAAAATAACCGGGTTTCTGCCTGCTGAAAGCGGCTTGTATAACAATCTCAGTGCCATAGACAATCTTTTATACTTTGCCAAATTTTATAAAATTCCACGAAAAGAGGCAGAAAGAAGAGCCAGGGATCTCCTTGAGATAGTTGGACTTAAGGGTGTGGAAAAAAAGAAGGTTGGAGAGTTCTCCACAGGAATGAAACAGCGGCTTCTCCTTGCTCAAGCTCTGATAAATGACCCTGAAATAATATTCCTTGATGAGCCAACCGTGGGTCTGGACCCCATGGGAGCCGTGAGGATGAGAAGACTTATAAGGGAACTAAAAAAAGACGGGAAGACGATTTTCTTTTCATCCCATATACTCTCCGAGGTTGAGGAAGTAAGCGATGAGATAGGCATAATCTCGAAAGGGAAACTCCTTATTACAGGAAGCCAAGAGGACATAAAAAGATCCTTTATCAAAAACAGAATTATCATAAGCATTGAAACCAAAGAACCTCTGCGTATAGAGAGCCTTAATATCGATGTTTCAGAGTGGAGACGGACTGGAGAACACTCCCTTGTGGTGTATGCCCTAAGGGACTTAAGAGAGGAACTACTTTTTGAACTTAATAAAATGGGATACACAGTGATAGATATACACCTTAAACAGCCGACGCTGGAGGATGTTTTCATGGAACTTATCTACGGGAGGGGGACAGAATGATAGGGATAATAGCTGAAAAGGAATTCCGGGATTATATAACCGGCAGACGGTTCATTTTGCTTTTGGGTTTTCTTCTTATAGTAACCCTGCTCTCTATCATACAGGTAAAGGATAGTATGACCACATGGGGCTACAATCCTCCCGGAGGGCTTAAGATCTACAATATCATGTGGGGAGTTACCCACTACATGAGTCTTGTGGGGGGCATATTTGCAATTGCCCTTGGATTCGATGCAATAACCAAAGAAAAGGAGGGTCAAACACTAAAGGTTCTAATGAGTCATCCGGTTTACAGGGATCAAATAATCTTAGGGAAATTAATTGGAGGTGCTCTGGCACTTGGAATTGCTGTCATTGTGACTGCTGTGATAACCCTCGGTATTGTTATGTCCGTTGGTATAACAGTGGATAAAACTTCAGCCATCAGATTTCTTGTATATTTCTTCTTTGTGTATCTCTACCTCCTTCTGTTCTTTGCCATGGCAGTGGCATTTTCAGTGTTTTCAAGGACAAGCGGTAATGCACTAATGTGGGCCCTGATATTATTTCTAACTGTTACTATAATCTTCAGCACAATAGCTCCTATAATTGCCCATCACATTGCAGGTGAAGCTCCTAAGCCTCCAGAGCAACTCTCACAGCAGGTATCAAACATGAGCTTCGAGGAAATGAAAGAGTATGAGAAAAAGATGAAAGAATATGAAAACAAAAGCAAGGAATGGCAGAAAAAGTATTATAAAATCATGGAAACCATTAGTGATTTCTCCCCTGAAGCGGCTTTAGAACAGATTTCCATGTATGTGATGAATCCATACATGAGATCACCAGAAGATATAATCTCATCAGTGCAACCTGAAAGGCAAAAGCCAAAAGAATACAGTATATCCGAGAGCCTGTCATTTGTGAAGAAGGAGATAACATTTCTAATTGCATATCTTGTGGTGAGTTTTGTGGTCGCATATTTTGGATTTGTAAAAGCAGAGATACGGTGAAAAACTATGGACACAAAAAAGGTAGCTCTGCTCCTTGTTCTTCTTTTTATACTCCTCCCCTTCAGGATGGTATCAGGGAACACAACAAAAATAGCAATGTATGTAGGTCAGAAGATAATCGTTAATGGGGCTACGCTATATCTTGAGGATATTTCGGCCGACCGCAGGGCTGCATTTGAGATAAATGGAAGCAGTTATGTTATGTCTTTTGGGGATAGTATCAAACTTGGAAACCTCTCAATAACCTTAGGAAGCGTTTATGTTTCCAAAAGGGAGGTTTATCTTGTAATAAGCGCTCCTTATCTCTCCATACAAACAAAAGAAAGCAACATAAAACTGGATATACCATTCCCTGCTAAAATCACATACCCAGACAGGGATGTGACATTTAAACTTATCATCACAAATCATGGTGCTGAAGGAACATTCCCCTTAGATGTTATCACACCTGAGGGATGGAATGCATCATTCTTGGCGGATGGCTCGGAGATAGATAGAATCCACCTCAAACACGGCGAAACTACTGCAATAATTTTGAAAGTTCATGTCTCAGGAAAGAATGGCAGGTTTAAGATTACCGTACATGCTGGAGATGCTTCAGCAGACCTTCAGATTACAGTTCTCAGTGGAAAACTGGCACTATCATGTGCATATCCAGGAAAGGAAGCGGAGGCAGGGAAGAGTGTTAAATTTCAGCTAAAGCTTAAATCCACTGGAGATACACGCGCACTCCTGAAAGCCGATGCTCCTCCTAAATGGAGGGTGAAATTTATAGCTAACGGAGAAGGCATCAGAGAAATCAATCTCAATGGAGAATCCATACTAACGGTTTTGATCAACATTCCAAGTGATTCACCTATGGGGAGGTATCCAGTAACTATATGGGCAGGGAATGAGAGCATAACACTTCATGTATACGTCACAAAAAGCCATGCAGGTGAAAACGGAACTATCGAAGTGAAAGCTGTGGACTCATTATCAGGTTCATATGTTGATGGAGCAGAGGTAGAGCTACTTAAAGACAAAAGAAAGGTTTTATCTGCCAGAACCACCCCTGACGGAGTCACAGAATTAAATGCACCGGAAGGATACTACCTTCTCAGAGTGTTAAAAGAAGGTTATCAAACTGCTGAGAGGTATGTGAACCTAAGTGCAGGTGAAACCAAAAAAATCCAGATTGTCATGACCAAACTGCCCTATTTTTTTAAAGCTGAAAGCCCGGAACCTTCAAAAAGTGAAGTGCTCGGAAAGACGTTCATATATCCTGTAATCGTGAAAAATCTCGGGTTTAAAGATGATTCATACAGCCTACAGCTTAATGTCCCTGAAAACTGGGGAGGTATGATAGTTGAAGATCCTGCTTCAAGAACAGGAATAACCTCTATATTCCTAAAGGCTGGTGAAGAAAAGAAGCTCTATATTGTCCTAATACCTCCGGATACTGCCAAATTAGGAAGCTACACCACAACGCTGAGGATAACATCGACAAACGGAAAGGAAAAAGTAATACACCTTGAATCTAAGCTGATTGGGAGTTATGGAATCGAGATTACACCGGATAGATACAGTCTCAACAGTAAAGCTGGCAAGGAATTTTACCTTACAGTTAAAGTGTATAATACCGGAAGCAGTCCATTAACAAATATCAAACTTGATGTCGATGTGCCCAAAGGATGGAGTGCAGATGTTAGGCCCAGCCGGGTTCCAGAGATAAAAAGGGATAAGGCGGTATCTTTTGAAGTTAGAGTGCTTGTCCCGGCAAATGCAGATGCTGGTGACTATTTTATCACATTAAAGGCAAAAAGTGATCAGAAAAGTAGAGAGACAAGTGTGAGAATTACAGTTACCAAAGGCTCTGGACAAACATACATGGGTATTGGGATGAGTTTAGGTGCCCTAATTATACTTGCTATTCTTCTTAAAAAATATGGACGGCGCTGATTTTTGAATCTTTCATTCTTTATTTCCCACACAACATATTGTAACATGATCACATATTTCAAATACATTGAGTAAAACTTATAAAGTGTTAATAAAAAACAATAACTGGCCATTCGGCCAGGTGGATGTAATGCCCAGTGATTCTCACAACACCACTATTGACTTGCAGGTAATTGACTATAGGGATGTGGAGAGGA
>WAPO01000050.1 GCA_015520705.1 Thermococcus sp.
CGACATAAGTAAGCCTCCCGCGATAAGCGGAACCTACACACTCGTTTTGAACGAGCGCGGAGCGGTGAAGGACGAGACTCTTGTCTTCAACATGGGGAATGATGAGTACATGATGGTGTGCGACAGCGATGCATTTGAGAAGCTCTACGCCTGGTTCACCTCAATCAAAGGGGCAATAGAGCAGTACACAAAGCTTGATCTGGAGATTGAGCTTAAGACCTATGACTACGTGATGTTCTCAATACAGGGGCCGAAGGCCAGAGACCTCGCCAAGGAACTCTTTGGAATTGATATCCTGAATCTGTGGTGGTTTCAGGCAAAGGAAGTCGAGCTCGACGGCATAAAGATGCTCCTCTCGAGGAGCGGTTACACCGGTGAAAACGGCTGGGAGATCTACTTCGAAGATGCTAACCCCTACCACCCGGACGAGAGTAAGCGCGGAAAGCCCGAGAAGGCCCTCTACGTTTGGGAGCGCATTCTTGAGGCCGGCGAGAAGTACGGCATAAAACCGGCTGGACTCGGCGCTCGTGATACGCTCAGAATGGAGGCCGGCTACACCCTCTACGGAAACGAGACCAAGGAGAAGCAGCTCCTCAGCACCGACATTGATGAAGTTACCCCTCTCCAGGCCAACCTCGACTTCGCCCTCTTCTGGGATAAGGAGTTCATAGGAAAGGAGGCTCTGCTGAAGCAGAGGGAGCGCGGCCTGCCGAGCAAGATGGTCCACTTCAAGATGGTCGACAAGGGAATTCCAAGGGAGGGCTACAAGGTCTACGCGAACGGCGAGCTCATAGGGGAGGTCACCAGCGGAACGCTTTCACCGCTCCTCGGGGTAGGCATCGGAATAGCCTTCGTGAAGCCTGAATATGCGAAGCCCGGCGTCGAGCTGGAGATAGAGATAAGGGGTAAGCCCAAGAAGGCCCTTACCGTTGCGCCGCCCTTCTACGACCCTAAGAAATACGGAGCTTTCAGAGAGGAGTGAGAGTTAACTCCTTTTTTAAATCTTTATGCTGGGGAATGGCACAGTCTGGCTGTGATTTTAAACCTTCCTAAAGAGGATTAAAAGCTTGAAAATTTAGCATTTTTAGATATCCGTTAAGGACTCCGGCGCTTTTGTCAGAAAAGGCTGTTATGGTGCGGTGGCCGGGATTCGAACCCGGGTTACCGGCTTGGGAGGCCGGTGTCCTAGACCAGGCTAGACTACCACCGCGCATTAAGAAATAATAAAGGGAGGGTTTAAAAGTTTTATCACTTCAACCTTTCGAGGATCACTGCCGGGCACACTTTGGTGACACCTTCAATCTTTCCGATTTTGTTTGATATTATATCCGATAGATCCTCCCCGTTCTTTGCCCAGATTTCGGTCATTATCATATGGTCACCACTCGTCAGGTAAATTTCCTTGACGAAATCAAACTCTTCGAGCTTTCTTGCGACATCGAATATCTTTTCAGGGAGTGTGTCAACTCCTGTGAGGCTGACTAAATGATAGCCAAGCTTTGTGGGGTCGACTTTAACGGTATACTGCTTTATGACCCCTGCCTCTTCAAGGGACTTGACTCTCTTCCTCACGGCTGTTTCACTTATTCCAAGAACCTTTGCTATCTCTGTAAATGGAGTCCTTGCGTCCTTGGTGAGCATCTCAATTATAATCTTATCCCTCTCATCCAGCATTTTTTCACCTCATCGTAGGTATGTCAAACGAGTTTATTAAGTTTTTGAACCAAATGGTTCCAAATTTAAACCTTCAAATTCAGCTTTACCAACATCTCCACATGGGGGGTGTGGGGGAACATGTCAAAGCCTCTGGCACTCTCAATCCGGTATATCTCAGAGAGTTCGGCAAGATTTGAAGCAAGGGTTTTAGGATTGCATGATATATAAATAATGGTGTTCGGTTTCTCTTTTAAGATTTTCTTTATAAGTTTCGGATGCAAACCTGCCCTAGGAGGGTCAACAATTAAAGTGTCGTATGCCCCGAGATTCTCAACATCCTTATCCTCGCCAATCATGAAGTGTGCATACACATTGTTCAGTTCCGCGTTTTTCCGGGCCATCTCAACGGCGAACGGGTTGACTTCCACGCCATCAACAGAAAAGCCTCTCTTCGCCAGCCAGATTCCAAATGTTCCAACACCCGAATAAAGATCAAGAACCCTCTCCCCTTCAACGAGTTCTGACGCTTCTCTCACAAGGTTGACGGCCTGATAGGAGTTTGTCTGGAAGAAGCTGTTGGGGTGGATGAGATACTCAACATCACCGAGCTTTTCTTTTATGAACTCCTCACCCCAGAATTTCTCAATGTCCCCGAAGGAAACATCGCTTTTGCTCCTGTTTATGCTCCAGTAGAGGGAGTCCGCAAAGTGGAAGTAGCTCTCAGCATCATCTGGGAGTGTGCCCTCTCCCGTAACGAGGTTCACCATTAGCTCTCCCGTGAATTTCCCCTCCCTCAGGACGATATACCTTAGGAACCCAGTGTTTTTCTTTATGTCATAAAGAGAGGGCTTAAAATCCTCAATGAACTCCCGCAGTGCTTTCAGGGCAGTTCTGCTTCTCTCACCGAAGACTTCACATACCTCAATATCAACGACATCCCACCATGTGCCCCTTCTCCGGAAACCTATTCCCCTCGTAGATACCGCCACGTCAATTCTGTTCCTATGGCCGTATATCCTTGGTGAGGGCACAACATCAGCATCAAACCCGAGAATGCTCCTGAGCTTTTCCTCTTTAAACCTGATCTGCTCTGCATACGGCAGATGCTGAAGGATGCAGCCTCCGCATTTCCCGAAATAGGGACACTCCGGATTAACCCTAAGGGGGGAGGGCTCAACCACATCATAATCATGGGCGACCAGCTTTCTCTTTTCTCTGTGCCATTTTCTGACCTCTACAGTATCTCCAGGAGCTGTGAAGGGAATATAAATTGTTTTCTTTCCGATTCTGGCTTTTCCAAAGCCGTCAATGTCGAGTTTTTCGATTTTAACCTTCATGTTTTCTGCAACGATTGAGGGATTTATAAAGCTACAGGTGACATAATGGCAAAAAATGTCCAGCAAGGTTTATTTAGATTGCCGGTATAATATATATGGTGCGTCTTTAATGCTAGGCCGCAGGAAGGATATTGTGTATAAGACCCTCGCCACAAAAAAGAGGGCCACTTCCCTGCAGAAATTGAGTGCCGAACTCGAAACCCCCATGCACACCCTCCTTCAAACGGTTAAAAAACTTGAGTCCGATGGTCTGGTTGAAGTCTACTACGGGCGGGAAAAGGCTTCAATCATGGTGAAGGCTAAAACCCTGGAGGATTACATCTGAATCTTTGCTTTTTCTTATTCTGCCGGCAGATGCCCTTTCCGAGCCTACAATTAAGGAAAAGCAGAAAAAGCCTGTGGGAAGAAAGAGGTTCAATCCCTTGTTCTAAATTTTTCCGAATATCTGAAGAGCTCCCCAACCGTTACAAGAGGTATAAACCTGTATTTTCTCCTGATCCGCTCTTCCGCGCCTTCCTCTCTATCTACAACCACGCTTATGGCAGCAATTTTTGCCCCCTTTTCCTCAAGAATTTCAGCCGCCCTCAGAACGCTTCCGCCCGTGGTTGTCACATCCTCCACAAGAAGAACCCTGTCGCCTTCCCTAATCTCCCCTTCAATCTGCTTTCCGGTTCCGTGCTCTTTCTTTTTCTTTCTGACTATTAGGAGGGGTTTTTCGGTTTTTAGAGCCAAGGCCGTGGCTATAGGAACGGCACCGAGCTCCGGGCCTGCGACCTTATCAAAGTCTATCTTAAGAGCCTCTGCTTTTTTCTTCATCAACTCCGCAATCAGCTTAAGCGCTTTAGGGTTCGTTATGAGCTTCTTTATGTCAATATAATAGCTGCTCTCTTTGCCCGATGTGAGAACAAAATGACCAAAGCGAATGGCATTCTCTTCAAATATCATCCTGATTAGTTCCTCCTCCATTTTTAACACCTTCATGTCAATCCTGTGTAAATCACGTGGCAGTTTAGATAGATCCTTTAAAAAGTTTGGGTGGGCATGTTAATAAACATTCGGGGAGAGTACAGTTCGATGATTGAGGCAAAAATCCTAGGGATATACACCGGAATGCTGCTGCTCTTCGGCGGAGTAACAGCTGTGGATGGGCTGAGGAGGCTCATAAGAAAATGGAGGGAACTTCCTGAAGTTAGCTGGTTCGGTTATTCACTCATCGGTGGGGTCCTCCTTCTATTTGCTGCTGGTGTGCTGGAGCTGTCCATATGGACGGTGAGCAGGGAGCCTCTGATTATGGCTCTCTCCATAGGGTTTGTTGAGGAAAGCCTCAAGCTTTCACCTGCCCTGATTCTTCTTAGAAAAAGAGCAAAATATTCAGCCTGGAAGCTCACCATCGGAGCCGCCATGATGTTTGCACTTTTTGAGAGCCTTTCCTATATTGCGGCTTCGATCATCACCCCAGGCCTGAGGAGCAGTCAGATTTCCCTGTTTATGGTCAGGTTCATTGTAATTGTTTTTCACATGCTGTGGACGGCAGTTCCTCTGAGCTATCTCCTCTACGGGAGAAAGTCCTGGGCGCTGATGGGATGGCTCTTTGCTGTTCTTGCACACTCGACCTATGACTATCCAGTGCTTGCTATCCTCGGTGGTGAGAGCAGGGAAACTGTTACAGCAAGTGCTGTGCTGGCCATAATCCTCGTGATTCTCCTGAGACCGGCAGTGGCCAGAGCGCTGGATGGCGTCACTTCCTCCCGGCCTTAAACCTCTCCTGCAGCTCATAGAGCTGGGCGATTCTCTCAAGGGTGTCTGCCTCTTCAGGGGTCTTATCCTCCCTCAAAGCAACGTATCTCGGAAACCTGAGGGCAAACCCGCTCTCATATTTCGGGCTCTTCTGAATCTCCTGATATGTCACCTGAATGACGACTTTGGGCTCTATCTCAACGTTTTTTCCTTCTTCCCTGATTACGAGCGGCTTCAGCATCTTCGTGAATTCAACGAGGTCTTCATCAGTGAAACCGCTGCCCACCTTCCCAACAGGCAGAAAAACCCCCTGTCCGGGGTCATAGGCTCCGAGGAGGTAGGATGCGAAGACGTGGCTTCTCCTTCCCTCTCCCCATTCAGCCCCTATGATCACAAGGTCGAGGTTTTCCATTGTGGGTTTCACCTTGAGCCACTTCTTACCTCTGTTCCCGGGCTCATAAACCGAGTCGAGCCTCTTTACCATGACGCCCTCATGTCCGAGTTCCAGTGCTCTGTGATAGAATTCCTCTGCCTTGCCTGCATCATCTGTCACGAGCTGAACCGCCAGCCTTATGCCCTCTCCCTCTTCCACAATTTCCTCAAGGGAGTGCCTCCTCTCTCTGAACTGGGCATCAATCATCCCCTGCCCGTTTACGTAGAGGATATCGAAGAGATTGAGCTCAAGAGGGATCTTCTCGATCATCTCTTCAATGTTGTATTTTCTCCTGAATCTTCTGAGAACAAACTGGAAGGGCCTGGGCCTGTCGTTTTCTCCAACCGCAACGAGCTCTCCTTCCACAATGGCTTTCTCAGCTTTGATGTATTCTTTTATCCTCTCAACAACCTCAGGAATTGATCTCGTGACGTTTTCAAGCCTCCTTGAGTATATTGTAACCCTCTCGCCGTCTTTATGAACCTGCACTCTGGCACCGTCATATTTTATTTCAAAAGCAGCCTTTCCCCCCATTTCTTTAAGGGCCTCCTCGATGTTTGCCGCAACCTGAGCAAGCATCGGCCTTATCGGCTTCCCGACCTGAATCTGAACCCTGCTGAGCCCTTCATTACCCTCCATCTTTGCGGTTCTGGTTACATAGCCAAAATCACTCGTTAGCATGTATGCCCTCTCGACAAGCTCGGCTTTAACCTTAAACGCCTCAGCAATGGCATCCCTGAGGATTCCTTCGGCAACGCCGGTTCTCATCGTGCCGAGTATGGTTCGGGTCAGATATTTGCCCTCCTCCGGTTTGGCATCCATATAGAGGTTTGCGAGATACTTCAGCTTCCTGTCCTGACTCCTCTCCCCGCTTGTCTCCGCTACTTTAACAAACGTTCCATAGACCCTCTCAATTGTCAGCGGCTGGGAGAAGAAGCTTCTCTGCTTCCGCTTCTTCAGCGCCAGCGCGACACTCTCCCCAAGATCACCGGTATCCTTAACTGAGTTCTCAATCTCCTCGGCGTTAACGCCAGTGGCCATAGAAACGGCTTTTATCAGAAGCTTTTCACCAACACCAAGCTCTCTCTCATCCCAGTCCGGAAACACCTTCCCAAGGATAAGATAAGGCAGAATTTCCAGAAGCTTTGGGTCTTCAACGCCTCTCAGAAATTCAGCGACGTATTTTGTCTTCAGGGTTTTCAGGGTGGTCTTCTCAAGTCTCTGGTATAAACCTGCAAGTTCGATATACTTCATAACCATCACCTGAGAAACTATTGGTACAGGAGGTAAAAAATGTTAGCCTATCCACCTGCCGACCTCTGGTCTGTTGCTGTAGATTTCGCACACCGTGTATCCCTCTATGGAGAGATTTTCCAGCACCTCCTTTACCTTCTTAACCTCATCCTGCCGCAGCAATGCAAAGAGGCTCTTTCCAAGCATCACCATTGAGGAAGGAAGCCTGAGAGCCCTGTCCAGCTCCCTCGCTATTTCAAGGAGTTCGCCTTCGAGAAGGCCTGTGCTTTCTGCAAATTTTCTTGCCAGATACATCATGTTCTCAGGTGTTGGAGCCTTCAGAAGCTCCCTCAGAGCTTTTTCACCCTCAGTTCTGATTTTTTTAATCATGCCTCCCCTCAGAATTTCTCTCGTGCTCAGTCTCCCGAGAGGAACAGTGAGCACCTTGTAGTCTTCAAAAAAGATGTTGTCCACAACGCCGATGCCTGGGGCACCGGCTTTTATTCTCATCTCAATGCCGCCGTGCAGCTGGGCTATAACGTCCCCGAGGCCGCCTCCATTAACAACCTCATACCTGTGGGCGGTCTGGGACGCTTGAAGGAGCGTTCTGTTTTTGAAGGCATATGCCAGCGCAAGGGCAGTGCCTAAGGCACCACCGGCGCTGTTTCCAAAGCCGTGGCCGTTTGGAAAGTCAAAATACTGCCATATCTCAACCTCTCCTGTAAAATCGCCGGGGGTTATCTCCTCAGCTACGCCATAGCTGATTCTGGCGGCGCTTCTCTTCACGGGTTTGCCGTTAAATGCCACATGTATATGCCTTTCAGTGCCATCTTCAATACTAACAAAAACGTTTGTTCCCTTATCGAGATTAATGCCCGCCCCTAAGGAGCCCGCTTTCAATGGGTCTTCGTTAAATCTTGGGACGAAAAAAGCTGTTATGTGTGCTGGAATGAACGTCCTGATCAACATTGAACCCACCAGAAAAAATACATGGAAGGATTAATAAAAATTGGGGAAAGAAGGCTCACTCCTCAACAACATATATGGGAACCTGCCCGTGGGGCACGCCGTACTTCTTGCCGTACCACTCCGTGAGGACGTACCATGCGGCAACGAGGAGTATAATGCCTATCGGGAGGAGAATTCCCCAGCTTCTGATGCCTATTGCAAAGAGCAGATACAGCACCAAACCGACGCTCGACGCCGTCACAGCATAGGGTATCTGCGTTGTAACGTGGTCTATATGGTCGCTTCCCGAGAACATCGAGCTCATGATTGTTGTATCGCTGATGGGCGAGCAGTGATCTCCGAATATTCCTCCTGCAAAGACTGCACCGATGGCGGCAAAGACCTCCGGGCCCACATAGCCTGTAACTCCATAGGCGAGCGGAATTGCTATCGGCATCATGATGCTGAAGGTTCCCCAGCTGGTTCCCGTTGTGAAAGAGATGAACATTGCAACCATGAAGACTATAAGCGGCACCACACCACCAGTAACCCCTGCGCTCTTGGCTATATCAACGATATATGGGGCTGTTCCAACGGCATCCGTGGCGCTCTTGATGCTCCATGCGAGGAGCAGGATGGTGTTTGCTATGACCATCTGCTTCATGCCCTTTATTATCGCGTCTTCCGCCTCTTCAATATCCATCTGCTTTGTTATGAGCACGAGGAAGAATGCAACGACGACCATGGCAAAGCTTCCCCACAGAAGTGCCAGAGCTGAGTCGGAGTTTCCGAGGACACCCATAATGCCGTCGGTAGCATAAGTTTTGCTTCCTCCTCCGGTGTACCACATGCCATAGAGCGTTACGAAAATGAGCGTCAGTATGGGCCAGATGAAGATGTGGACGCTTCCGCCCTCCTTCGGCATGCCGAGATCAACTTCAGTGGTCATGAGAGGCTTTGCACCATCACGGAGAACCTTGCCCTCAGTTCTGGCGCGCATCTCCGCTTTGAGCATTGGCCCGTAATGTCTGTGTGTTGCAGCCACTATGAGAACCAGCAGTATTGCGAGTATTGAGTAGAATCTGAACGGAACGCTGTGCATCCAGGCGACATAGGCTCCATAGCTAACATTGAGGCCTTTGAAAGCGTCGCCTATGAGGCCCACCTCGTAGCCAATCCACGTTGAAACTATGGCCAGACCCGCAACAGGCGCGGCTGTTGAATCATCGATGTATGCGAGCATCTCCCTTGACACCCTTGTTCTGTCTGTAATGGGTCTCATTGTGTTACCGACGATGATTGTGTTTGTGTAGTCATCGAAGAAGATGAGCACACCAAGAATCCATCCCATAATCGATGCTCCCCTGCTGCTTCTTACTTTGCTGGCTAGTGCGCGGCCTATGGCAAAGGCACCACCGGATTTGTAAATCAGGCCCACACCTGCACCGATGAGGAAATCAAAGAGCAGTATTTTGACGTTCCAGTCATCGATGGCATTTTTAACAATCCAGTCGAGAGTCTGGGTGGTTCCTGTTATGGGGTTCCATCCTGAAACCATAACCCCACCAATCCAGACACCCGAAAATAGGGCAAGGATAACTCTTTTCGTCCAGATAGCTAAGATAATGGCCACCAATGGGGGCAGTAACGACAATATACCGAAATCAGACACATTTCCACCTCCGACAGTTTCTCATTCAAAAATCATGGAGGGTTTTATAAGCATTTCTGAAGAATCATTGCCATTATGTCATATACACTGAAATTTTTGCTGTTGAAATTGGATTTTTAACAGATAAGGGAAATGCACATTTCTGAACGTCTGTATCCTACTGTTCTACTCTGAATTATAGTATCCCACTGATGCATCTTCAAGTACGTTAATGCACTGTTATTCCATAAAAATCTTTCCCTGAAAAAACCTCAGAGGAAGCATCTCGATGCCGAAAAACACGTGAGAAACCCATGTTACTCCGAAGAGTAATTGGAAAAGGGAAAATTCATCTCACATTTTCAGGAGATTTTTCAGACGCTGAAAATCCTTTTGGAGCTCCTCCTTAAGCGCTGGCCTGTAGAGTGCAACTGCCGGGTGATAGACGGGCATTATCAGGATTCTGCCAAAAAGCGTTCCTGTTTCAAAGACCTTACCGTGGATTTTGCTTATTGGCTCAGGTTCAAATCCAAACTTCCTTAGAATATAGCCCATAGAATGCCTCCCGAGGGGAACGATAACCCGGGGCCTGATGATGTCGATCTGTCTGTCAAGATAGGGGGAGCATGCTTTTATCTCCTCTTCTGTGGGGTCTCTGTTTCCCGGCGGCCGGCATTTGACAATGTTTGTTATATAGACATCCTCCCTGCTCAACCCTATCCCTTCAAGGAGCTCATCAAGAACCTTACCGGCTCTTCCAACGAAGGGCAGCCCTTTCTGGTCTTCCCAGTAGCCGGGGGCTTCACCCACAAACATTATTTCAGCATCATAACTCCCGCTTCCCGGAACGGCGTTGATTCTGAGCTGACCAAGAGGGCATCTCCTGCAATTCCTGATTTTTTCCTCCAGTTTTTTCATGAGCTTATCCTTTGGCACCCTTAACCCCCAGCGTCTTTTGTGAGAGATACGCTTTCAGAAACTCGACCCACGCTGTGTAGTAGCCCTTCTCGTATTCATCCCTGAATTCATGCTCCAGAATCCCCTCGAAGTGTTCCAGAAGCATCTGCGCCTTTTCCCGGTCATGACTTTTGAGAAGCTGAACGATTAGGGCATCCGTATCGTTGTCTTTAAGGGCGTTTATAAAGCCATTTATAGCCTTTCCGTAACCCCTGCCCCATTCATCGCTACCAGCTATCTTCTGTAGCTTATCCAGATGCCCCTTAGCCCTTGTGAAGTCCCTCTTCATCAATGCCCTGAGAAACATCTCCATTCTCATCTCTCTCGCTGGCATTTCATCACCACCCTAATTTCGTTGAGGGATATTTAACCTTTGTCCGAGGGCGCTTACCTATGCAGATAAATCTTCATATTTACGCAAAAGTTTTTATACCCCAGTGGAGAATAGCATCTAGAGGTGGAGGGAAAATTTGAGGTGATGAAAATGGCAGAGAGTGTTGGTGAAGTCCCCAGCGGGGAAAAGGAATTCGAAGAACTTACCCGCAGGGTGAAAAATATTATAGAATTTCCAGAAATCAGTGAAAAGGAATTTGATGAGATGATTAAAAGAGCAAGCAGAGGATATGGAGGAACCCTTCCCCATAAAACTTACTCTCTCTGTCCTGAGACAAGGAGGGTTGTTCCTGCTCTGGTGTGGGAGAATGATGGGAAGGTCTGGATAACCAAAAAATGCCCGGAAGGGATGATAACAGATATTTATTATGAAAGCGTTGAGCAGTATTATCGCTTCCAGAGATGGAAGTATGATTTTAATCTGATGAGCTTCAACGTCGAGAACTCTGGTGTCAACTGTCCCTTTGACTGTGGCCTCTGTGCCAGACACCGCTCCCATACAAGTCTGCTGAACATAGTCCTGACCAACAGGTGTAATCTATCCTGCTGGTATTGCTTCTTCTATGCCAAAGAAGGCCAGCCTATTTACGAGCCCACATTAGAGCAGATACGCATGATGCTCCGTAATGCCAAAATGGAACATCCCATAGGGGCTAATGCAGTCCAGCTCACCGGTGGTGAGCCCACTCTCAGAGATGACCTTATTGAGATAATCAAAATTGCCAGAGAGGAAGGCTATGATCACATCCAGCTCAACACGGATGGCATAAAGCTCGCCTTTGATTCCGAACTCGTGGAGAAGGTCAGGGAAGCAGGCGTCAATACACTCTACCTGAGCTATGATGGCATGACACCCAAGACCAACTGGAAGAACCACTGGGAGATACCTCTTATCTTTGAAAACGTCAGAAAAGCCGGTGGCCCCGGAATAGTCCTTGTGCCTACCACCATTAGAAACGTTAATGACCATGAGCTTGGAGCTATAATTAACTTCGGTCTCAACCACCTCGACATAGTCAGGGGAGTGAACTTCCAGCCCATCTCTCTGGTGGGAAGGGTGCCAAAGAGGGAGCGCCAGCGTTTCAGGATAACCATCCCTGGAGCGATAGCCAGAATAGAGGAACAAACAAATGGAACAATAGCAATGGAGGACTGGTATCCGATTCCGATAGCTGGACACATAGCACGCTTCTTTGAGGCTTTCACGGGTTCGCGCTACTACATGACCAGCCACTACTGCTGCGGAGCAGCCACCTATGTCTTCCTTGACAGAGAGAACAAGCGCGTCGTGCCGATAAGCAGATTCCTCGACGTTGAAGGCTTTGTCGAATATCTTGAGAGCAAAACAGAGGAAGTTAATAAGTGGAAGCATTTGGGGAAGCTTCAGAAACTGAAGCTTGGTGCTGAAATCTTCCTGAAGTTCAGGAGCTTCTATGACGAGAAATACGCCCCTGAGGGCCTGGATGTTCTCGGTCTTATTAAAAATGCCTTCATGCACGGCAACTATGACGCCCTTGGAGAGTTCCACACCAACGCCCTCTTCCTCGGGATGATGCACTTCATGGACGAGTACAACTATGACGTCGAGCGCGTTGAGCGCTGCGTCATTCATTACGCGATGCCCGATGGTAGGATAGTTCCTTTCTGTACCTTCAATGTCATCCCAGAGCTCTACAGAGACAAGGTGCAGGCTCAGTTCAGCTACACCTGGGAGGAGTGGAAGGAGCTCCATCCAGAGTGGGAGTATAAGAGGGACAAATACATCAGAACCAAGGAATTCGTCGAGAAGATGAAGGGGAGCGAGCTCTACAGAAAGACATACATAGACATAGAGAACTACTTCGGGTGATGGGAATGATCAGGATTGAGATGAGGTTCAGGGAAATAAATCCTGTCGATGCAATGGCGAGACAGTATGAGCTGCTGAGTGAGGAGGGTATCTACAGGGCATTCATCAACGGCTACTCCAAGAGAGGCGTGGTGGTTTTTGACGAATCGAAAATATCCAGAGAGAGGATACTTGAGAAGCTTGAGGACTTTAAGCCGGAAATCGTGGCGGTAAGAAATCTAACCCTTGAGGAACTCATTGAGTCAAGCTACAGCTGGAAGAATCACATGGGAGAAGCAAAAGTATAGAAGCAAAAAGACAAAGGCAAGGCTAAAGAAGCTCTATCCTTGCCTTTCCTTTCATATCCTCTTTTTCCAGCTCGAAGGAGATTATTCCACTGAATGAACTGAGGTCTATGATGTTTCTCCCCGCCTTTATATCGAATGTCTCCTCGTATGCACTGCCGAGCGGCAGGGCCAGGTCATACTCGTAGACCTTCAGCTTGTTGTCCCTTGATGCATACAGGAGCATCCTCGGTTCCCGGTAGCCCTCAAGCGGGATGCCCCCAAACGTTCCGGCCCCGTATCTCCGGGCCATTGAGGGCAGGAAGAGGGGCAGGGAGAAGCTGACAGCAGGCGGCCTTTCCTGAATAATTTTCTCGTCCAGAACAGCTATCTCTTTATTCCCTGTATCAAAGGGAGTTGCCTCCTTGGCGCCGGTGTTTGGGGTGTTGTTCGTCCCGAGCAGAATCTTTCCGTCCATCTTCTCAATGCTCGTTATCCTCGCTCCGAATGCGCCCACAATCTTCGCCATTGGGGGAGCGATGTAGACCAGAACGCTCGGACCGACGATGATATTTGTTGTTGCCCACTCTATGTTCTCGCCCATCTCTGACCTGTATGTCGCATCGTGGTGGGAATTGAAGGCCGTCAGGATTCCACCGCCGACATTTACAGCATTAACCCTGAAGGGTGCGTAGAATGTGTAGAACTCAAAGAGCCGTGCAAAGCGGAACTCATCACCCATAAAGGGATTTCCGATGAAGAGGCCCCCTCTGACAAAGGCAAACGCCCTGTTGTATGCCGATGCCATCGCTCCGAGTCCCGGCCTTATATAGGGCTTTCCATCGACGCTTCCGGCGGGTTTGAAGCTCTCCCATTTGTTTGTTATCAGGTCAAGGGCTTTGAACTCACCTACACCGGAGATAAAGTTGTTGCCAACTCCAAAGAAAGCTGTATCGTGGACCAGCGTTCCCTTGGGGGATGGCTCATTCATGAGAAGCTGGGCCTTTCCAGTTTTTCTATCAAGGGAATAAACGCCGAGGTTTGCATGGCCGTCCTCTCTGGCCAGAAGGAGCCTGTCTCCGTAGGGATCATAGATTATATCGCTTATTTCACCGGCCCAGTCAGTCTCGTGGTGTATCGATTCCTTCCAGAGAAGCTTCACCTCGTCATTCTCCGTGTCATATTCATGGACGTGGGAGTATTTGTTGACGAAGCTTATGGTTCTGTTGAGGTATACCGCGGGGGCATGAACCCAGCCACCGAAATAGATGAATTCATCAACGGTATCAACGGCATTGTAAGTGTCCCCTCCAGATGTGGGCTTTTCCCCGACCAGTTCGAACTCATAGATTCTTTCCCCATCCTTTCGGACAAAGTGAGCCTGAGCTTCAAAGGCTACCGTGAAGTAGAGAACGCCGCTGTGATATCTAAGTCCGAATATTCCCCCGCTTCCCCATTCGGGCCCGTATCTCGGTGGAAAACGATAGTTTCTCAGCATGGTCACCACCGGTAGAGATACATCTCCGGCTTTATTACATTTTTCTTTTGAGAGAATTTTTATACTTTGAGAATGAGACTTCAAGTATGTATAAGGGTCTGGCAATAATATTTGGTTTCCTGTTTATTGGGGAGGAGCTAACCGCCATTTTCCATCTCTCAATTCCAGGGAATGTGCTGGGCATGATCCTTCTCACCACAGCCCTCCTTCTGGGAGCTGTGAAGCTTGAGGATGTGGAGAAAGAGGCGGAGTTTTTAGTTAGAAATATGAGCGTCATGTTTATCCCTCCAGGAGTTGGCGTAGTGCTCTATCTGAACCTGATAAAAAGTCAGGCGGTTCCAATCTTTACAGCATTGCTTATCAGCTTTATCATAACCATTATAACAACAGCAAAGCTCGTGGAGGTGCTTAGGAGATGAATGCATTTGGCATTTTCCTGACCCTTGCAGTTTTCTGTGCGTTTTCAGAAATTTACAAGCGAAAAAGAGCGTTTTATTTGAATCCCGTCCTTCTCTCAATTCTTCTGATAGTTCTCCTTCTGAAGGCTTTTGATATAGGCTATGGAAAGTATATGGACAGTGCGAAGATACTGAGCTTCCTCCTGGGTCCGGCGGTGGTTAGCCTCGCGGTGCCCCTCTACAAGCAGAAAGATATCATAAGGACATATTTAAGGGAAATAGCACTGGGGATAGTTTTTGGAGGAACAATAGCGATTTTGACAGCATTTTATACCGCCAAGCTCCTGGGAGCCAGTGAGGATGTTCTCCTCAGCATAGCACCGAAGAGCATAACCACAGCGATAGCAATTGGCGTGAGCGAAAAAATTGGAGGAATACCGGCACTTACGGCTGTTCTGGTAATTCTAACGGGAGTGCTTGGGAATGCAGCGGGGGTCGAAATTCTGAACTTTGTGGGGATAAGGGACAGGGTTGCAAGGGGTCTGGCGATGGGCGTTAGCTCCCACGGGCTCGGTACTGCCAGGATAATACTTGATGATGAGCTGAGCGGAGCAGTGAGCGGACTGGCCATGGCGCTCAACGGAATCTTCACGTCCCTAGTTCTTCCTTATCTCCTCAAAATCCTCTAAGATACACTCGCTTATCCTGAGCCTGTCCTTGGCATCGAGGAAGAGCGTGAAATCGCGCTTGGTTATCCTATCCTCAATCGGGGCATGCTCAACCAGAAAAGCCACAATCTCAGCGGTGCTGTATGGAACCTTTATGCCCAGCTCATCGGCTTTTTTGAACAGCCTGCCGGGAACATTGAATATGTCCTCGCCCTGCTTAACATCCACGCTTATCTTGGAATTGATCTGCTCCCAGAGAAGAAGCGTGTTCCTGGCCTTTTGAATCTTCTCAAGGGCTCTGTGTTCGAGGATGCTTATGTTAGCCCTGCTCGTTCCAAGAATCTCAGCAATTTCACTCTGCTTCAGTCCCTTTGCCCTCAGTTGAAGAATCCTAATCTGCTGCTCCGTGAGAAAGCTCTTCCCCTTCATTTTAAACACCTTAATTTAACATACCGTTGAATATTAAAAACTTTTCTGGCAGAAATGCCTCGGCGTTTTCAAAAGCCCACCTTATCCTCTGCCATCTTTACTTTGGAAAGGTCGGTGAAAAGAGCGCCTACCCACAAAAACGGGCGAGGATTCACCGTGCACTCATAAGTAGAAACTTTGATGAAACTTTTTGCTTGGCAAACAAACTTTGCTTTGCAAAGTTTGATCAAAAAGTACCCTTCTCATTAAAGAGCAAAAAAATCAGTGTGCACTACTCAAGTGCAACTTGAAAAACGGGTTTAACTCTTAAATTAAACTCTTCAATCAGTTTCGCATTTTTATCAGCGCCCGAAGGGCACCTTCCCAGAGT
>WAPO01000051.1 GCA_015520705.1 Thermococcus sp.
AAATCCGAAAGCTTTTGAAAAAAAGGCCTCAAAGTTCCTAACCCAGCTCGCAGGTGAATATGAACTCAAAGGGGGATTAATAGTCTCAAATAGGAAGGATGCAAGAAGCGAAGAACTTGATTTCCAAGATGTTGATGTAGTTCTCGTATATCCCTTAACTGGAGGAACAGAAAATATGCTTAAGGGATTTTCATACTTCAGAAAACCTATAGTGCTTTATGGAGATGCATTCAACAACTCCATAGCAGCGGCCATAGAACTCAGGGAATATTTCAGGGACAGATTAATACCATCAGCGCTTGTGAAAAGTTTCGAGGAGCTTAAAGCAGCACTTCTGGGCTACGAGGATATGAAGGAGATGCTGGAGAAGTTCCTCAACATGAGGCTCGGGCTGGTGGGGAGAATCTCTCCATGGCTTATTAACGAAAAATTTGAACTGCCTTATATTCATATAAGCCTGAAGAAATTCTATGAGTATTATGATGCAATCACAGATTCAGAAGGCTGGAAAGCAGTTGAGGACATAGTGGCAAAGGCTGTAGAAATAAAAGAGCCCCAGAGAAATGATCTGGTAAAGGCCGGTAGAATCTATCTGACTTTAAAGAGGATTGTCGAGGACTACAGGCTGGACGGCTTTACTATAGGGTGCTTTGACCTGCTCCAGAAGCTGAAGGCCACACCGTGCCTGGCATTGGCGATGCTGAATGCCCAGGGTATTCCAGCAGCATGTGAAGGGGAACTGAACTCCCTCCTAGGCATGATGATAGCGAGAATTTTCTTCAACAAGCCGGCATTTATGGGCAACATAGCCGACTATGGAGAGAGTCATATAATCCTTGCTCACTGCACAGCTCCTCTAATAGCCGCTTATAATCTTAGATCACACTTTGAGAGCGGTATGGGTGTTGGTGTTGAGGTTGGGCTGCCGAGGGGAAGGGCATCACTCATGAAAATCAAGGGAAGAAAAGCTGTCGTGGCAGGTGTCGAAGTGCTTGACAGAGAGAGAAGTGAAAACAGATGCAGAACTCAGCTCAAGCTTAAAATAGAGGATGCAAAGGACTTCATAGATGGGACTTTAGGAAACCATCATCTACTGGTTTATGCTGACAGTGAGGAGATAGCTGACCTGCTAAGCGAACTTGGATTTGAGGTTATGCTGTATTAGCCCCTCAGCACTTTGTTTGCCGTTGAGAAATTTATAATCAGGAGGCAGATGCCTTCTGCCTCCCTGTATAGACATAAAGCCCGGCCATAAGAACTAAACCGGCTGCTATTACAAAATGATTCAATGTGGCTCCAAGGACACCAAGAACCACCAAGAGGACTCTGAATACTTTGGGAACCGAGCCTTTGAAATGTCCTGTTATACCGACAGCCATCATGTACATTACAAACACTGTAGCGAGAAGGTAGTAGATAACCTTGAGTGCCATCTCAGGCGTCCAGTGCTGGACTGTTATAAGGAACATTTCAGGGTGCGTAAAGTAAATATACGGCCCAACGTATCCTGCCAGAGCATATTTCACCGCATTTATTGCAGTTTTCCAGAAATCACCTCCTGCCAGTGCCGAACCTGCATATGCTGCCAGAGCTACTGGTGGTGTCAGGTCTGCAAGTATTCCGAAGTAAAATACAAAGAAGTGCGCCGCCAATAAAGCTACTGGGGTGGTGTATCCTGGCACGGAAATTGAATAGATGGGATTGTTCTGAACAGCAGTGTACACTGCCGGAGCAGCTACCAGTGAGGTGATAACATAGTTAGCCGTTGTTGGAACTCCCATCCCCAATATCAAACTGAACACCATGGCCATGAGAAGGAGCAGAAGCAAACTTCCACCTGCTATGTCGACCAGTTTGAAACCCAAGCTTGTAACCAAGCCTGTCATTGTCAGGACTCCCTGAATTAAACCGGCACTCGCAGCAGCCAGCATGACTGTAGTGCTTGTTTTACCTGCATCAATCATGGATTCATATGTTGCCCTGTACATCATCTTGCCGCCTTCTGTTCTGGATCTGTACCCAACCACCAAGGAAAACAGGATTCCAAAAACTCCTGTAAGAAGAAGTATCTCCTCCTTCCTCATGTACAATAGCTTTCCAAGGGCGATAAGCAGTATGAAAAGTATGCTTATATAGAATTTCTCGTTAAATTCAACCATATCCGTGGTGAATTTCAGGATTATTAGCAACAATCCAAGCAGGAGCACTATTACACCAACGGGCTTTGAAATCGGTGTAGATGCTATCATGGTATCCCTTCCAGTAAACATCAGCAGGGTCGTGGCCAACATTATTGCGACATAGAGCTTTTCATTTCCAGGAATCTCATCTTTTGCAATCCATGCAACCCAGATAGCAACTCCGAGGGATGAAACTGCCGCAATATGTGGAGCAATTCCCCAGATTAACGCCACAGTAATTACCAGGATCGGCAGTAGGATGTAAATCTTCCTCAGGAAATATTTAATAGGTTTAAAATGCTCTCTCGGCATGCCTTTTAGGCCCAGACGTTTTGTTTCCAAATCAATGAAAAGATAGACTCCTGAGTAATAGATTAACGCGGGCAATACCGCGGCTATAATGAGTTTATTATATGGAACTCCAAGGAACTGGGCCATAATAAAGGCAGCTGCACCCATAACAGGGGGCATCAGCTGTCCCCCAGTCGATGCGACAGGTTCAACTGCTCCTGCTATCTCCTTCGGATACCCAGCTTTCTTCATCAGAGGAATTGTAAATGTACCCGTGGTTAGAACGTTAGCAACCGAACTTCCGCTCACAGTCCCCATCAGCCCACTTGAGATAACTGCGGACTTTGCTGGCCCACCAGGACGTGTTCCAAAGACGGTTATCATGAATTCGGTGATATAATCGCTGACTCCAATTTTCAGCAGGAATGCACCAAAGAAGACAAATGCAAAGACATATATCGTCATAACATAGTAGGGTATTCCGAAAATACCTTGGTCAAGATAGAGGTATTGGGCAATGCGCATCCAGTTGTAACCCGCATCCCTGATTCCATAAAGGAGGAATGCAACGACGATGGTTGGCAGTATCCATCCTATCGTTCTCCTTGTGGCCTCTAATACCAATAAGATTGCAAGAAATCCAAAAATAACATCTGTCTGATTCACATTGTAATACACCATGTATGTGGGCCATCTCCAGAACTTGTAGAGGGCTGCAGCAAGTCCTAAAATTATCAGCAGATAATCAATTATCTGGACTTTTTTCAGATATTTCTCTCGTTTTAACATGGGATAGCGCAAGAATGCAATTACAAAAATCATCCCCAGTACGAATGCCATCACCTGCTGATCCTGAAAGTCTATCTTCAGGAAGCTGAGCTTTATGCCCATTTTTTCGAATAAGGAATACACGGAAAATGTAAAGTTAAATATAAACAGTATTTCAAACAGACCGATTAAAATTGCTGCAGCTTTTACAATGTTCTCAATTTTCGGCGGTAGCGTTCTTACAGTTTCCAACTTTATTCTTTTTTCTATTTTTTCAAGATTCTCTCCCATCTTCAACACCTCCGAATAATGATCAAAATCAAGGGAATTCTCTCAATATTGAATCTCATTATTCCCTCTTTGGGCGGTTGAACAAACACAACCCTGCCATTGATCTTCAGGGTGACATTATTAACAGGGATAAACCAGTACTCCCATGAGCTGCCCAGGTATTTGTTCATGTCCTTGACATAAAAATCGCCGGAACGATACTGCACATCAATGGGCTGTCCTGCAAGAAATTCCTGCCATTTTTCCCGTATTGCATATATTCCATTTCCTGTAATTCGATAGACATCCACAACTTTGGTTAGCGAAACGCTATGGGTGTAATCAACTTCAAGGACTAAACCTGATCTAACAGGATTATAACATGCCGTGCCATCAAACTCTATTTTTAGCGCTAAGACTGGAAAAAATGTTATTACCACCACGAGCAAAAACAATAAAAAAAGAAAGAGTCTCTTCAAAAGCTTCACCTCATCATTCTTTTGGCTTGAATTTGTCTGGGACGGTTATTCCATGCTCCTCATAGTATTTTATGGCTCCTGGGTGCAGAGGAATCATAAGTCCGTCAAAGGCGTGGTTTATGTCAATCTGGTGGGCAACCTGGTGGGCTTTGGCAAGTTCATCGAGGTTTCCATAGAGTATCTTCGTGATCTCATATACAACTTCGTTGGGAACATCTTTGTGGACTATTAACGTGGACTTAACAGCAACTGTCTGAGCATCTTCGGTCATTCCATTGTAGGTTCCCTTTGGAATTATTACTTTGACATAGAATGGATATCCCTGGTTGTGGAGCTTCTGAATGACATCATCTGGAATTGAGATTATTCTAACTGGAACTTTGACAGCTATCTGGTTGATTGCCGGAGCAGGGTATGCAATAACGGTGAATTCTGCATCTACCTGGCCTAGAACAAGGCTCTGGGCGGCCTCTTCAAACGTCTGGTAGACTTTATCAACCTTATCCCAGACACCCGCAGCTTTCAGAACTCTCTCGGCTGTTGCGGCTGTTCCGCTTCCGGCAGCTCCAACCACAACCTTTTTGCCGGCCAAGTCTTGGAGGGTCTTTATATCGCTGTCTGCTCTAACAACAATCTGAACTGGTTCAGGATACAGCGTTCCTATAGCCCTGAGAACTTTAATCGGTTTTCCTTCAAACTGGAACTTCCCTTCCCAGGCATACCACGTAACATCGTTCTGTGCAATTGCTACCTGAGCTTCGCCTTTTCCAACAGCCTTACAGTTGGCAACACTAGCACCGCTCGTAACGGCTTTGGCAGCAATATCCTTGCTCTTCTTGTTTATAACCTTAGCAAGCATTGAACCAATGGCGAAATACACACTTCCAGGGCCAGAGCCGGTATAGATGGTAATCTCCCACTTACCCTGGTCGTTTTTCTGGACAATTGGCTTGCTGGTAGCTGTTCCACCGGTACCTCCACCACTGATACAGCCTGCTGCAACTATTCCCAACACCACAACAAACAACAAACCAAGGCCTTTCCACTTTTTCATTTTTCTTCACCTCATAAATTGGGGCAAAGCCCCGTAAAGTATGTGCATCCTAAATATTTGTAAAGTCATGGATTATATATTTTTCGGCTGTTTGGAAGATTTACAAACTAGTAAACAAAATAAATCATGAGAGAGCGAAAATGTTTCAATAGTAATACCAGATTGTCCAGTAATCATTGGGATCCTCGCCGATGCTCTCTAAATATTCGAGATATTCCTTTATAGGAACGTCGGGGTAGGTATAGAGCTTGGTCTCACTGATTCCCTTCTCCCATGGATGCATGAGGTATATCCTGCTTCCATCCGGCCTTATTCCAACCAGTTCCCTGTCCTGCCACGCACGGAGGTGGTTCTTGCCCATCCTCGGGACATTGAATACCGGCTCATCTGGCCTGAACTGCCCCGGAAGCAGCCTTGCTTCCTCTTTCCTCTCCTGAACAACCCTCGCTATCGGCACAAGGTAGTCCTTCTGTTCGATTTTACCCTTCGGATAGAAGGTGTAATATGGATCAATGCCAACTTTCTTGAGGGCTATCCTCAGGGCAACATTCTCAAAACGCCTGCTGACATTTCTCTGGTAAACGAGCTGGTTGTAAATATAAATCCCCTGCTTCCTTATCTTGTAGGCGGCATCACCCATCTCAGGTGTAACCTCATAAGCACTCTCAACATGAGTAGAGATTGACACGTTCCTCCTGCCAGGTTCAATGTATGAACCAAGTATCTCAGCCAGACTGTCGGTTATCCTCATTGGCACCGTTACGAATATTCTGCTCCCCCAGCGGATGTTTACGACATGTTCCATCTCCGCGAAGCGGGCCATTATCTTGTCAATTATCTTATCACTAAGCGCCAGTGGATCACCGCCAGTTATTAAGACATCCATCATTGAATCGTGCTCAGCGAACCAGTTGAGGGCTTCTTCTATCTTATCCCATCCCGGGAAGGAACCGGCCATGAAAGGCTCAAGAACCTCCCAGTTCCTCTGGCAGTAGACACATATCTGCGGGCAGGTGTCATATCCTTTCAGGATGGCTATTGTGACATATCTCCTCGTAACGAGGTCTATGGGTGATGTGTCATGCTCACCCATGAAGTCAAAGTAGTATTCTCTGTCTTCTCTGTGCTGGAGCATGTTGCTAACATACCAAGCCGGAGGCATTACCTGCCTTCTAACCTGCCTATCGTGTTTGTATGGATTTTCAAAGTCCCATAGGTGAAGGTAGTAGGGTGTTATCCCCCATGGAATGTGATACTTAACCGCCAGTTCAACCTGCTTAAGGTCGTCCTCTGGAACCTTGACTATACCCAGTTCATTCAGCTCTCTGAGGGTCTCCAGGCCCTTCTCCCTCTTAAGGACGTGTGAGAACTGCCAGCGATAATCAAACCATTCATCCTCAGTTATGCCAAAGTATTCCATGAGCTGCTCTCTCTGCTTCTTCCTCTTTTCAATGATTTCTCTGTCCAGTCCACTTGGATATCTATTGAGATAGCCTCTGATATAGTCCCACTCCTTATCGAGGTATTCAGAGCGTGCAAGTGCGGCCTTCCTGCCCTTTATCTTGCTGAAGTCGACGAACTTTATTCCAGCAGCTTCAAGCTTCGGCCCGAGCCAGCCCTTGGAGTAGTTGCTCACTGCTGCCATGGCTTTGAGGAGATGCCTGAACTCCTCGACGAACCCGTCTGTAATGATGCTAAGAACATGTTCGTCTCCTTTCGCAGCCTTCCAGAGATACTCAAGGGTGCTGAAACCAGCCGCCTTTTCTCCATACTCCGAGATTATGTTCAGGAAGACGTTAGTGGCTTCAATTCCAAGCCACCTGTCTATGGCATCAACCCTGATTTCGCCGTTCTTGTACTTCCATAATAGTTCTTCAGCAAACTTGGAAAGCCTCCTTCTAGCTTCTTCAAGGTCGTTACTTGTGAGCAGGATTTCTTTGACTTCCGGGAGGGGCTCAAAAACCTCCAAAAACTTTTCATAATCTACTCCCTGCTTGAGTCCCCAGGGGGACTCTTCAATATTAAATGTCGAGATGGCACTTTCCATTTGTTTTTCCATAGGCACACCCCCAATGCCCACATATGATCTCCGCAACCTCTCAGGACATCACTGAACACATTCCATCATCGAGGTTGCATCACAGTATTTAGTGGACTGGAATGGCGTTATATATTTTGCTTTTACATGCATGTAAAACATTACAAATTTCAAAATTTACTGGAAAAATAGCGAAAAATTTTACATAATCTGCAATTTTATTCGAAACCTTTGCTAAATAAACACTTAACTAATACACAACCTTGAAGTTATGACTTTTCAAATATAGAGATTTGCTTTACATTTAATAACCCAAAGCTTCCGGGAGCTTATCCCACCCAAACCAAAGGCTTTTAACAAAACATGTTCGTTTCCTACTGGAGGTGCCAGGATGAAAGTTGTTATGACGACAAGGATCGACACAGCATCCATGAACATAATGGAAAAGCTAATTGAGAACTTCGGATTCAGGGAATACGAGGGTTCATTTGATAATAATCCAATATATTATAAAGAAGACTCCTTTATACTGACGACCAACGATGAGATGATATACTATGACGGAGTTGATAAGGCCATTGAGAGACAGCTTGGATTTAAGCCTGAAATCATAGTCTTCGCCTCACGGCATTCAAGCAAACAGAAAATGCCTGCACTGACCACGCACGTTACGGGCAACTGGGGAAAGGCCATATACGGTGGGAAGGATGGGAGTTTGGCTGTTGCACAGCCCAGTGCCATGAAAATCGCTTTGTTAAAGCTCAATGAGCTCAATGA
>WAPO01000052.1 GCA_015520705.1 Thermococcus sp.
GGTGCAAAGCTCATCGTTGAGGATGGCCATCTGGATGATGTGGATGCAGTCTTTGGAATCCATGTGTGGGCAGAGCTGCCTGCAGGGTTTATTGGAATCAAGGAGGGCCCTCTCCTGGCATCGGCGGATGCTTTCAAGGTCACGATTAAGGGGAAAGGGGGACACGGAGCTTCTCCCCAGTTTGCCAATGACCCGATTCCGGCCGCGATGGATATAGCTCAGGCCTTCTACAAGATACTTGTTAGGGAGATTGATCCCCTTGAGCCTGTGGCTCTGAGCGTTACGTCAATACAGGCGGGCAATACCTTCAACGTAATCCCTGAAACAGCCGAGCTCCTCGGGACGTTCAGAACCTTCAGCGAGGATGTGAGGAAATACCTGGTGAAAAGAATGGGGGAGATTGTTGGTGGTTATGCAGGGGCTCACGGCGTTGAAGCCAGCTTCAACCTAACGATAGAACCCATCCCGCCGACAATAAATGATAAAAACCTCGCAGAATTTGCGAGGGAGACTCTGAAGCCCCTCGGGGAAATCGTGGAGCCGAGACCGACCATGGGCGCCGAGGACTTCTCGCTCTACCTGAAGAAAGCACCGGGTCTCTTTATTTTCTTGGGAATCAGAAATGAGGAGAAGGGAATAATCTATCCGCACCACCATCCCAGGTTCGACGTTGACGAGTCCATCCTCTGGAAGGGTGCGGCAATTCATGCCCTGCTTGCATATAAATATTTAGGGGGAGGTAAATGAAGGTTCTAATTACAGGATTTGAGCCCTTTGGTGGGGATGATAAGAATCCAACAGAAATGATAGCAAAAACCCTTGACGGAAGAACCATGGATGGAGCGCAGATAATCGGGAAGATTCTGCCGGTCTCTGTTAAGCGTGCAGGGGTAGAACTGGAGCAGATTCTCAGCGAAGTAAAGCCGGATATTGTAATAAATCTGGGGCTGGCACCAACCTACAGCGGCATAGCCGTTGAACGGGTTGCTCTGAATATCGTGGATGCCAGAATCCCGGATAACGATGGATATCAGCCGGTTGATGAAGCCGTAGAAAAAGATGCTCCGATAGCCTATCTTGCCACGCTTCCTGTTAGAGCCATAGTAAAGGAGCTTAAAAACAGCGGTATTCCAGCGGTTATCTCCTACAGTGCCGGAACCTACCTGTGCAACTACGTCATGTTCAAAACGCTCCACTACTCAAAGCTCCACGGTTATCCGGAAAAGACAGGCTTCATCCATGTCCCATACACTCCTGATCAGGTCGTCAGCAAGTTCTTCCTCCTCGGCAAAAACACGCCGAGCATGTGTCTGGAGACTGAGCTGAAAGCTGTAGAAACTGCAATCAGGGTGACGCTGAAATATCTTAAAGAGAACAGAGAAGACATCAAAGAACCGGTTTAGCTGAGGTTGGAATATGAAGCCCTATGCTTTTATTATTTTTCCCTTCTCCTGCTGGCAACTGTTTTGATGTTCTCTTTGTTCTGAAAGGCGAAACCTGAAATAGAAAAAAAGTAAAATATAAACGGGACTGCAATATATCTCAACATAAAACCCAAAGCCAGGAATTAATTATGGAAGGAGGTGTTTAAATGATTAAATGGGATGAAAAGACCTTTGCAAGGTTTTCTTACCTGGGGGACGTGGGGATTTCTAAAGATGGAAAAAGGGTTGCCTATGTTCTGACCAAAGCAAACCTCAAGGACAACAAATACGAGAACACGATTGTCATCGAGGAGCTTGAGAGCGGCGAAAGGAAATATGTGGAGAACGCTTCAATGCCCCGCTTCTCTCCAAGCGGAGCAAAGCTAACATTCGTCAGAAAAAATGAAGAGAAAAAGATGGGTGAGCTCTGGCTGGTTGATTTGAGGAGCATGAGCGCTAAAAAGCTCATGGAGGCTAAGAATATTCTGGATGTGAGCTGGAACAACGACGACAGGCGTCTTTTAATTACCGGCTTCAGGAGGAGGGAGGATGAGGACTTCATCTTTGAGGACGATGTTCCTGTCTGGTTTGACAGCAAGGGCTTTTTTGATGGTGAAAAGACAACTTTCTGGATTTATGACAGCGAAGGCGAGGAGGTTTTGGAGGAGTTTGATGCGGATAAATTCTCCTCTGGACTGTGGCACGGCGATGAGGTGCTCTACGCAGAGCACCACAGGGA